>JAICGZ010000164.1 GCA_025922875.1 Pyrinomonadaceae bacterium | reverse complement strand
ATCCGAAACGATGTGGTGCATGAGGAACCAGAAGTGATGTTCCTCTTCAGCCAGCCGCACGAGCGCGGCCCCAACCAGCGGCCCCCGCACGAAGTCGAACGGCTGTTCGCGCAGGCGCGCGGCAATTCGTTTGACTCGCTCGGCCCGTTCGAACTCCGGTAGCCCGCTCAGGTCTTCGAGCGGGATGGACAGCGTTAGCCGCGGCGCAACGATCTGCACGGGTTGCCCTTCGACCTCAGCAAAGGTGGTGCGCAGAACTTCGTGCCGGCTGATGATTTCGTTAACGCTCTGTTCGAGCGCCGCGACTTGGAGAGGACCGCGGAGCCGAAAGGCGGCGGGCACCTTGTAAGGACCATCAGGCTCTAACTGTTCGAGAAACCATAGACGCTGCTGCGCGAAGGAGAGCGGGTAGTGCGCAGCCGCGTCGCGCCGCGGAATGACCTGTGCGCCCTCCCGCTCCGCCGCTCGCTGCTGTTTCAGACGCGACACGAGCGCCGCACGCTCCGCCGGCGACAACTCCGCTATGTGTTCAGCAATCTTCGCCATTCAGTTCTTAATCAAGTTGAGTTCGGACGCCTCCTTGGAGGCGCTAAACTCAAACTGCATCACTACCCCGAGCGTGGCTTTGGTCGAGCAGAGTTTTCGTTTCGTCTTCCGAAAGGGAGACGAGCGTTTCCAACACCTTGGCAATCCGACCGGCATCGGTTTGCTGCTGTTGCACAGCGGCGAGGTGGCCGGCGAACTCTGCAACGGTCGGAAAGTCAAACAATAATCGCAGTGGCAACTCGACGCCGCATGTTTCGCGAATGCGACTAATGACTCGCGTCGCCAGTAACGAATGCCCGCCCAAATCAAAAAAATTAGCGTCGGCGCTAATTGGCCGGACGTCGAGCACTCCAGCCCAGATTTCGGCAATTTGTTTCTCCTCGGGAGTGCGCGGCGAGATGAATGTCGCTTCGGTGATGTGTCTTGAATTATCGGGTAGGGGTAACGCGCGATGGTCCACCTTACCGTTGGGATTGAGCGGCAGTTCGTCCAGCACAACGAAATTCGATGGCGTCATGTAATCCGGCAGGCGTGTCCGCAACCAGTTGCGTAGCTGGGGAACAAGTTCACGCACAAACGTCCCGCGGTGTGGATTGTTAGCGTAATCGCTGAGGCGTTGGGCGCGGATGTCAGGCTCAGGGAATGAAGCGCATTGGTCCATCGCCTGGCCGTCTTTCACGCGTTGGAAAAACACGTCGAAGCTTCCGTCGCGGGGATGCCTCGCCCAACTAATGCTGACTGCATAAGGCAACTCTGAACTCAAGGCATGCAGGTCTTCCGGGTCAACGCTCGCTTCGCGCGATACCTCGATAGCGTTTTTCAACTCAGCTACCGTCCGCTCGCCTTCCATCGTCGCTAACAGTCGTAAAGCTTCTCTTTCAAATGAGAGCCGGGCATTCGGAACATTGGCGATGCCCAGGACCTCTGGCTGCTGTGTGACAAGTAAGTCGCGCAAGCGATCGAGTGTGAAACCTTCTTCGTGCCAATCGATCCAGGAGAGCGCCGGAGCAGATGCGGGCGCGTTCTCTCCGATATGAATCATCACCTGGTAACGAAAGCGCGTTAACTCGTTGTGATAACGGCCGCGCTTGGGCAGAACATCGATACGACTAATCCGCGGCAAATGTCGTTTGAGATTGAAGAAAAACGCAGGGTGAATCAGCAGTTCATTCTCCTGGTCCATTTCCAGTTGCACGCGCCGGCGTAGTTGGGCGATCGGCAACGCCGGATCGGCTTTGAATAGTTGAACGGAAGTATGAAAGGCTTCAAGTAAGGGAAGGCTGCGGACATCGCCGACAAAGATTAAACCTCCGGATGAGACAGCCGCGACCGCGCCTTCGAGGACGCGACGGAGATACTCGACGTCAGGGAAATACTGGATTGCTGAGTTGATAATGACGGTGTCGACGGACTTCGATTCAATGCCCGTAAAGTCGTCCGCCGCCTGATGCAATAGTGATACGCTCGGGATGTTCACCTGCCGGCCGACATAATCGAGCGCCACCTGTGAAATATCTGTTCCCGTGTAACGCGTGCAGTGGGGCGCAAGCCGCGACAACAGCGAACCCGTACCACAGCCAATTTCCAACACGCGCTGAGGGTGCGCGGCACGAATCACTTCCAGAGTGTCGTCCAACCAGCTGCACATCTCATCAGGCGAGAACGGCAGTCCCGTATAATTGCTGTTCCAACCGACAAACTCGAAAGTCTCGCCAGGTCGTGTCGAGAGTTGCTGGTAGATGAGGTCATCAAAAATACTTCGCCAGTTTGGTGCGTGATCTGCGCTCTGGCCCACCGCCTGCTCGGCCGCCGGTTGAAAGTTGGGATCTCTCACCACGTAGGCGACCAGTTGCCTGTCGCCGGCAATCTCTTCATGAGCTATTACAACGCTCTCTCGGACCGCTGGATGTTCTTGTAATGCCGCCTCAATCTCGCCCAGTTCAATACGGAATCCGCGTATCTTCACCTGCTGGTCCATGCGCTTGAGAAATTCAATGTTTCCATCGCTCATATAACGCACCAGATCACCCGTCCGGTAAAGCCGCGCTCCAGGCTTGGAACTATAGGGATGGGGCACGAACTTTTCAGCCGTTAACTCGGGCCGTCGCAAGTAGTCGCGTGCTAATCCATCTCCGCCGATGTAGAGTTCGCCCGTTACTCCAACCGGCGTCACCTGCATGTGCTGATCCAGTACCCAAACCTCGGTGTTTGACAGCGGCTGTCCAATCGGAATTGTTCGAGCACCGGTGGCCACGTCTTTCACTTCGTACCAGGTGGTGAAAGTCGTACTCTCGGTTGGACCATAGGCGTTCAGCAGGTGCCGCGGTTTTCCTGAGTCCAACACCCGCCGCACTGATCGCGGATCACTTGCTTCACCTCCGAATAGCAGGTACCGGAACGGCGTAAAGGTTTCGGGCAGGCTCTGAGCTATCTGGTTGAACAACGCTGTGGTTAAAAACATCACGTTGATGTGCTGGTCCAGGATCTCTCGCCTGAACTCCGACGGCGACAGCATCGTCTCCTTCCGGATCCCCACCACTTGCGCTCCGTGCAATAGCGCTCCCCAAATCTCGAATGTTGCCGCATCGAAGGCGACGTTGGAGACTTGCGCCATCCGATCACTCTCTTCGAGGTGTACGTAGTTTGTATTGCGCACCAGACGGTTGATCGCACGGTGGGTCACTTCCACTCCTTTAGGCTGTCCCGTCGAACCCGAGGTGTACATTACGTAGGCGAGGTTATCCGCCGTCGTCACGACGACGGGGTTCTCCCGGGTATAGCTTCCGAACTGTTCCCATGCCTGATCCAGATAAACAACCTCCGCTTGCGTCAATACCTCCGGTTGGTTCCGCTTCGTCAACAGCAACGTCACACCCGCGTCTTCCAGCATGAATCGCAGGCGCTGCTCCGGAGAGCCCGCATCCAGCGGCACATACGCTCCACCCGCTTTGAGGATTCCCAACAGGGCCACGATCAGCTCTACCGAACGGTCCAGCAACACTCCGACGCGCACTTCCGGCCCTACGCCTCGTCGCCGCAGGTAATGGGCCAACTGGTTCGCACGCGCGTTTAGTTCCCGGTAAGTGATCTGTTCCGCGCCGTAAATTACCGACACTGCTTCAGGTTGGCGTGCCGCCTGCATTTCAACCAACTGCTGTACACACTTCTCGTGTTCGTATTCGCTGCTCGTCTGGTTCCACTCCCTAAACTGCTCCTGCTCTTCCCTCGTCAGCAGTGGCAACTCTGATAGCCGCGCTTCCGGATTCGCGGCAATCCCTTCCAACAAGATCTCGAAGTGCCTCATCATTCGGGCGATCGTCGACGTTTCGAAAAGATCCCTGTTGTAGATCAACGTTACGATGACGCCCTCCGGCGCAAGCAACAGGTGCAGTTCGAGATCAAACCTCGCCTGTTCGCCGGCATCTTGAGGAGTTAATTTCAACCCGCGACAGGTGAGGTCTACCGACTCCGTAGTCTGGAAGTTGACCATCACCTGAAAGAAAGGCTGCCGGCTCGTGTCGCGTTCCGGATGCAACTCTTCGACAAGCTTTTCGAACGGCACCTCCTGATGATCGTAAGCACCTAATGCAACTTCACGAACGCGACCCAGTAGTTCACAAAAACTCGGATTGCCAGACAAATCCGTGCGCAGCACGAGTGTGTTGATGAAAAATCCGATGAGCTTTTCAATCTCCGCGCGATTGCGTCCCGCAGTTGCGGTACCCAGGAGGATGTCTTCCTGTCCTGTATACCTGTGGAGCAGCGTCAGTAACGCCGCTATCAGTGTCATGAACAGAGTGGCGCCCTCGCGGTGGCTCAACTCGTTCAATCGTTCCGTTAAATTTTTCGTGACGATGAAATAATCGTCTGCACCCCGATAGGTCATTCGCAGCGGTCGCGGGTGGTCCGTTGGAAGCTCCAGCATCGGCAGGTCGCCGTGCAGTTGCTGTTTCCAATAAGCGAGTTGCTCATCCAACACACCGCCCGTGATCCATTCGCGCTGCCAGGCAGCGAAGTCGGCGTATTGCAGAGGAAGTTCTGTTAATGGTGAAGGCTCATTCGCCGAGAAGGCTTCGTAGAGCACCAGCAGTTCTCCCATGAAGATGTCCATGGACCAGCCGTCCATGACAAGGTGATGAACGACGAGGAAAAACCCGTGCTCATCATCGGACATTCTCAGGAGCATCACTCGCAATAGTGGACCGTGTCCGAGATCGAAAGGCCGTGCGGCTTCGGCATCAACGAGACGTTTAACTTCCCGATCTGTGTTGGAGACTTCACTCAGATCAACCACCGGCAGCGCAAGATCGAGTGACGGCAAAACACTTTGCACAACCTTGCCTTCGCTCTCTCTAAAAACCGTGCGCAGTATCTCGTGCCGCCGAATAACCTTGTTAAGTCCACGGCGCAGCGCTCGAACGTCTAATCTGCCGGTGATTCGGTAGTAGAAAGGCAGGTAATAAGCGTCACTGCCGGGTTCCAGTTGATGAAGAAACCAGAGTCGTTGCTGCGCAAGTGAGAGTGGCGCTTCACTTCCCTTTTCGCGACGGCGAATAGTCTGATCCACGACTCTCTCAGCGTCTCGAGCTTTGCGCTTGAGCCGCATGACGAGCGAAGCGCGTTCCTCCGGAGAGAGCGATGCTACGCGACTGGAAACGTTATCCATGTGCAATTAATAGCCTGCGGAGCAGGCGGAAACATAAAGCCCAGGGTGGAGCGAGACTTTGCGAGCGGAACCCTGGGTCATTGTGATTAGAAAAATTTCAGTCCGCGAATGCGGACAACAGACAATTCATCCTTGGCGTTCAGCGCTGCCGCCCATTTCATGGGCTCGCAATTCTATTGATGATTAATTCCTGGGGCTTGCGCCCCAGGCTATCTGCTTCCGCCTGCTTCGCAGGCTAAATTCGGGCACTCTCGAGCAGTTGAGCAATGCTTTGCTCATCATGGCTTTCAATGACGCGCTGGGCGATCATTAGCGCCAGCCCGCTCACTGTCGGGGATTCAAAGAAGCTGCGTAGCGGTAATTCCACCCCGAATTCCTTGCGGAGGCGAGACAAGAGCATCGTAGCGAGCAGTGAGTGACCACCTAACTCGAAGAAGTTATCTGTGATACCGACTTGCTCGATACCGAGCAAGTCCTGCCAGGTGTCCACCAGGTCCTGCTCGAGTTCATTGCTCGGAGCAACATAGGCATTGAGTAGTTTTGGCCGAGAATGTAGGACGGAGACCTCGGGTTTGGCAACTGTTGTTTGCGAGTCCTCAAACGTGATCCATCGCTCCAGCCGGGCGTAAAGATCTGAGGTCGAGACCAGTATTTGAGAGACTGGTCCAATTGACAGGATGCGATCCAAAGCCTCGCCTCCATCTTCAGGACTGATTGACGAATCATCTGCAACCGCTCGCAATCTTCCGTCCGGTCGTGACTCTTCGTCGAGGTTCCAACCATCCCAGTTGACGCTCAGCCAGTTTTCCGAATGCGTTTGGTTATGCTTTCGCACAAACGTATCCATGAAGATGTTTGCCGCGGCGTAGGCCGCGAACGTCATACCACCCAGGATTGACGACAAAGATGAAAGCATTAGACAAAATTTATAATCCGTACCCTGTAAAACTTTTTCCAGTACGAACAGACCGTGGGCTTTCGCTTGAAAGTGGCCCATGCAGTCAGCGGGTGTCGTCTCTCGAATCTCTTTATCCGCGCCTGCTCCAGCCGCTGCCCCGTAAATCACCCCATCGATGCGCCCAAAGCGCTCCACCGTGCGAGCTACCGCAGCCGACATCTGCTCTTCGTCCGATACGTCGGCACGTAATAGCAGCACTTCCGCGCCCGCTGCCTCCAACTCGCGAACCTTTCTTATTTTGTTACTGACGTCATTGCCGTCCTCATGCTCGTCCAACCACTGTGCCCACTCATCCACCGGCGGCAACTCGCGACGTCCAAGCAGCACCAGCTTCGCCTTATAGGTCTGGGCCAGGTGTTTGGCAAGCGCCAGTCCAACGCCTCCGAGGCCTCCGGTAATCAGATAGACTCCGCCTTCACTCAATTGCGATTGTGCTTTCTCGAGTTGCACCGGTTCGAAGCTTTGGACCCAACGATGTCGCCCACGATACGCCACGACGCGATCCGTGACGTTCTCAGTTAACTCATCGACGAGTTGATCGACGATTCGGCCCGTTGTGTGAGAAACGATCACGTCAATGCTGCGGCAGGTAATTTCCGGGTACTCCTGTGGGATGACCTTACATGCGCCGAGCACGGTCGCACGATCCGGCCGCAACGACTCGTCGCCACTGACTTCCTGCACGTTGCCGGTCACAACCACAAACTGCAACGAGTTGGTGAGGGAATGTTCCGCGAGCGCCTGCGTTAAAAAGAGCAGACTATACAAACCTGGCTGCTGTGCCCGCTCGAAGCTCTCAATGCTCGCTGTCTCATCGCCATCGAGACTCCACAGGTGAATTAGTTTCTGGAACTTTATGCCTCGCGCTACCAACTCCTTCATCAAAGCGTCGTAATCTTCTTTAGCTCCCGGGTTCAATGTGTAGCCAAGATCTGCTGTGCGCCTGAAGTGGTCTCCAGCATGCACGATGACGATCTCGTCGCCTTGTTGCTTAAGTCGTTGGCCCAGCGCTTCGCCTACTCCACCCTCGTCGCAAAAAATCAGCCACGAGCGGCGCTGGTTCTCTGGTCGCGCCAGTCGCGGCAGATCGAATTGTCTCCACGAAGGAAGGTAGAACCAATCGGCGACGTCCGCCTTTTTTCCGGCTGAGGGGCGACTGTGTACGTTTGATGTATGACTACTACCAGGCTCGAGATAGTAGCGCTGTCGTTCAAAAGGATAAGTGGGCAAAGGAATGCGGCGTCGCTGCTCGTCCTTATAAAAACCCGCCCAATCGATTTGGCCGCCGGCCAGCCAGAACTTGCCCACACTGGTCAACAGAAATTCGGCGTCTGTATACCCATCACGCGGGCGCGGCAGCGAGTTGAGGACAACCTGGTTTCCGAGTTGTGCAGGATGTTGTCTTACCAGCGCGCTCAATGTCTGCCCCGGCCCCACTTCCAACAAAATTCTTTCTGCATCTTGAAGTAAATTCCCGAGCCCATCCGCGAAGCGCACCGTCTGGCGCAGGTGGCGCGACCAATATGTAGGATCGATCGCTTGCCCATTCGTGAGCCATGCGCCCGTAACGTTGGAAACAATTGGGATTGCCGGTGCGTTGAGTTGCACTTGTCTGACGCGGTCAGTAAACGTTTCGAGAATCGGCTCCATCATTTCTGAATGAAAAGCATGTGAGGTATGAAGCACCTGCGAATATACGTCTTGCTGCTTGAGATGATCGTGGAGTTCCTGGATCGCCGCGGAAGTGCCGGAAACGACGCAGCTCTTTGCTCCGTTAACCGCTGCCAGCGCAAGACCGTTGCGCAGCAAAGAACGAGTTTCCGTCTCCGACAGCATCACCGCGAGCATCGACCCTGAAGGTAATTCCTGCATTAGTTGTCCGCGTGTCGCCACTAACGCAAGAGCGTCTTCAAGTGAGAAAACGTTGGCCAGACACGCGGCCGCATATTCGCCGATACTGTGACCGATCATCGCCGCCGGGATCACTCCCCAACTCATCCAGAGTTGGGCCAACGCATATTCGATACAGAAGAGCGCTGGTTGCGTGATGAAAGTCTGGTCCAGCAACCGGTTGGCTTCAGCCTCTGCGTCCTTGTTCGGATAAAGCACCTCGCGCAGATCGAGATTCAAATGAGCGGTCAACTGTTCCGCACAAAGGTCGATGTACTTGCGAAAGACCGGCTCGCCTCGATAAAGCTCACGCGCCATGCCGGCGTACTGAGCGCCCTGACCCGGAAACATAAAAACCACAGGGCGATGCCTCGGCTCTTGAAACAGCGTGAATAGACGTGAGGCATCGCGTGTTTCAAGCGCCGCTAGTGCATCCGCCCTGTCCTTACAAACCAGAAAGCGCCTGTGACTGAAGCCGCCTCGTCCGAGTTGTAAGGTATAGGCGACGTCAGCGAGATTCACGTCGCCGTTGTGCTTCAGGTACTGCGTTAGATTCGCCGTCGCCGCATCAAGAGCCGAGCTGGTTTTGGCTGAGAGCAACAGTAAGTGATGCGGTCTTGTAGCCGTCGCAGATGGTTCCTGTAACGGCGGTTCTTCCAGGACCACATGCGCGTTGGTTCCACCGATACCGAACGAGCTGACTCCCGCGCGTCGCGGTGTCTCGCCCTGCTTCCATTCGACAAGTTTGTCATTGACGAAGAAAGGGCTATTGGCGAAATCGATTTTCGGATTGGGAGTTTTGTAGTGAAGACTCGGAGGAAGTTGCGCGTGTTTAAGCGCGAGAATGGTCTTGATTAATCCGGCCACGCCCGCCGCCGCATCGAGATGGCCCATGTTGCTTTTTACTGATCCGATGGCGCAGAAACTCTTCATCCGCGAGTCAACGTTAAAAGCTTGGGTCAGCGCGGCGATTTCAACCGGATCGCCGAGAGCAGTTCCGGTTCCATGGGTCTCAATGTAGTTGATCGACTCAGCCTCAACACCGGCCATCGCAAGTGCATCAGCGATGACCTCCGCTTGTCCATTAACGCTTGGCGCCGTAAACCCGATCTTCAGCGAACCATCATTGTTGACAGCAGAGCCTTTAATGACTGCATGAATGGTATCGCCATCCGCGACGGCATCAACCAGGCGCCGCAAAACAACCAGACCGGCGCCTTCACCTCCAACCGTACCGCGCGCCTCGGAATCGAAGGCCCGGCAGTGTCCGTCGGGTGAAAGGATGCCTTCCTCCTGATACAGATAACCCTCCTTGTGCGGAAATGTGATCGAACCTCCGCCGGCGATGGCCATGTCACATTCACCGTTGAGCAGACTCTGGCAGGCGACGTGCACCGCGACGAGCGATGTTGAGCAAGCGGTCTGGATATTGATACTTGGACCTTTGAGATTTAACTTGAACGAGATGGTCGTTGGTACAAACTCGCCGTGATTGCCGATATCAACCTGATACGATCCGACGCGTTCAATCAGATCCTCATGCGACGATAAATTCGCATTCAGATAACTGCCGGCGCTGACTCCTGTATAGACGCCGACCCGGCCGGTGAAACTTTCGGGGTAGTACCCGGCGTGCTCGAAGGCTTCAACCGCACATTCGAGCATCACGCGGTGTTGCGGATCGAGCATCTCGGCTTCTCGCGGATTGAAGTCGAAGAAGAAGGCGTCGAACAACTCAACATTTTCAAGAATGGCTTTTGCGGGTACATATTCAGGCGCGGCAAGGTGGGCAGGTTCGACTCCTGCGTCGAGCAGTTCTTCTTTCGTGAAGAAGGAGACAGACTCCACGCCATCACGCAGGTTTTGCCAAAACTCGTCTGTGTTTCGCGCGCCCGGGAAACGTCCGGCGAAGCCTATGACCGCAACTTCCGACGCAGCATGATCGTCAAGTACGCCCATTGTTTTTTTACAGGATTTACAGGATGGTTTCAGGATTTACAGGATGGCTTTACGCGTTCCTCGAGGCTCTTTGCCGCAATTGTCGCTGACGGTTCAGGGATTCGAGGCGCGTCTCGGCTTGATTTCGTGCCGGCGGGGTAAGGGGTATCGAGCTACGCTGGTCACTCAAATGCTCAGCTAGCGCGCTGACTGTCGGATACTTGAACATGTCGACCATTGAAACTTTGACTCTCAAAACCTCACTCACCTTACTCTGCGCATGGACCAACAATAGAGAATGCCCACCCAGCCCGAAGAAGTTGTCATTAATACCGACCTTCTCGACCTGGAGAACTTCCTGCCAGATGTTTGCGAGCGCGCGCTCGGTTGCAGAACGCGGCGCAATGTAGGTCTCGTTTACGTCAGTGCCCGTGCTGTTTGCATCCGGCAACGCGCGCCGGTCGACTTTACCGTTAGGGGTACGCGGCAACGTTTCCACGATCACAAAGCTGGAAGGGACCATGTACTCAGCTAATCTCTGTTGCAAATAACTGCGTAGTTCTTCGGTCCGAAGATCGCCGTTGTTACCAACGACATAGGCAACCAGCCGGTGGCTGCCTCGTTCGTCGTCGCGCGCGACGACGACGCTTTCGCGAACGCCCGCATGTTGGGCCAGCACTGATTCAATCTCTCCCAGTTCGATCCTGAATCCTCTGATCTTGACCTGCTCATCGACGCGTCCCAGAAATTCGATATTTCCGTCCGCCCGGTACCGTGCCGCATCGCCGGTCCGGTAAAGACGCCGGCCACTTTTTGGACCATAAGGATCGGGGAGAAATCGCTCTGCTGTTTGCCCCGGTTGTTTGTGATAACCACGAGCAACCCCGTCGCCGCCGATGTACAACTCGCCGGCCACTCCCGTGGGCACTACTTGTTGTGCGGCATCAAGCACGTACATCTGCACGTTCATCACCGGCCGTCCGATCGGCACAACGCTCTTCTCTTCACGCACCGTGTGTGCGTTCACGGGTTCGTAGTTGCTCGCGGTTATGGTTGTCTCGCTTGGTCCATAAGCGTTACGCCATTCGACGCCTGGTCCAATCAAACGTTGCCACTTTGCCAGTGTTCGCTCCAGTGTCTTCTCGTTGCCGACTATCACCCGGCGCAACGATTCGGGAACTTCGCCGCCCTGATCGGTCAGCGCCGTCAGCCATTCCAACCAGAACGACGCGGGAAGGTTCACAACAGTCACCTTTTCACGCTGCAACAATGTCACGAAGTCGGCGTAGGAGCTCACGACCTGCTCGGGGCGCATGACGACGCATCCGCCGCTCAACCACGGCGCGAAGAATTCTTCAGCCGCCACGTCAAAGCTCAAGGAAGCAAACTGCAAAAGGCGATCATGCTCAGTCATTCGATGGTTGCGTATAAAAGCATAGCTGGCGTTGACCAGTGAGCGATGTTCAATAAGGATCCCTTTTGGCCGTCCGGTCGATCCTGATGTATAGACCAGATACGCGAGGTTGGAAGGGTCAATATCACTCTGCACATTCCGCTCATCATGCTCGGCAATCGCATTGCGCTCACTGTCAATGCAAACAAGGCGCGTGCGATGCTCCGGCAGTCCCGCGATTAGCTTCTCCTGAGTGAGCAAAATGGATACATCTGAATCCTCGAACATGTAGCGCAAACGTTCCGGTGGGTAAGAAGGGTCGAACGCCACGTACGCTCCGCCGGCTTTAAGCACTGCCAGCAGAGCGACGGGCATCTCTACTGAGCGTTCGAGGAGAATGCCGATGCGTGTTTCAGGACGAACGCCGAGTTGCTTTAGACAATGCCCGAGTTGATTGGCCCGGCGGTTCAACTCAGCGTAAGTGACGCGCTCGTCGCCAAAAACAACTGCGATGGATTCAGGCGTGCGCTCGGCCTGCGCCTCACAGAGTTGATGAATACAGCGATCGTGTGCGTACTCACGTGCCGTATCGTTCCAGTCGACAACAATCTGCCCGCGCTCGCCATCGGTCAGTAGCGGCAGTTCTCGGATACGCTGTTCCGGATCGGCGACGATGCTCTCGAGAAGATTTGTGTAGTGTGTCAGGATGCGTTGCGCCGTAGCGTGATCGAAAATCCTGGTGCTGTATTCCAGCAAACATTCCATGCCATGGTTGCGTTCGGTGACATCGAGAGCCAGATCGAATTGCGATGTTGTAATGTCGTCCTGCAACAGCGTCATTGTCACCTGTGATAGTTCGAGCGGAGGCATCGGGGCGTTCTGAAGTGAGAACATTACCTGAAAGAAAGGTGGGCGGCTGATATCACGCTCCGGCTGCAGTTCCTCGACGAGCTTTTCGAACGGCACATCCTGATGAGCAAAAGCACCAAGCGTGACTTCTCTGATTCGCTTCAACAACTCCTTTAATGATGGATTGCCGGAAAGATCTGTCCGCAGCACGAGGGTATTGACGAAGAAGCCGATCAGGTTTTCGATATCTATCCAATTTCGATTCGCGATCGGAGTGCCGACTACAACCTCGTCCTGCGCCGCGTAACGGGCCAATAGAATTTTGAAAGCTGCAAGCAACGTCATGTACAAAGACACGCCTTCCCCGCGGCTCAACTCTTTTAGCGCTTCCGTTAACTCTTTGCTGATTTGACAAGTCAGGAACCAGCCTTCGTTTGTTGGGACTGCCGGGCGTGGCCGATCGGTGGGAAGTTGAAGCACCGGAGGATTGCCGCCTAACTGCTCTCTCCAATAAGCCAGTTGGCGCTCCAGTACCTCGCCGCTCAACCAACGGCGCTGCCAGACGGCAAAGTCAGCGTATTGAATGGGAAGTTCCGGCAAGCTCAGTGTCTTACCCTCAACAAAACTCTCATAGAGTGTTGCTAATTCACGGATCAATACTCCGAGGGACCAACCGTCAGAGACAATGTGGTGCATCGTCAACAACAAAAGATGTTCATCTTTGGCCAGTCGCAACAGGCTGCAGCGCAGCAATGGACCGCGTTCCAGGTTGAAAGGTCGCATCGCTTCCTTTCTCAGCCGCTTTATCTCTAGTGCGCGCTCGTCCGCAGGCAGATGACTCAGATCGAGCACATGCAGCGTCAGGGGTAAACGCGGTGTGATTACCTGCATTGGTTGGCCGTCGATCGTGGTAAAAGTCGTGCGCAATGCCTCATGCCGCTGCACAATTTCATTGATGCTGCGTTCGAGGGCATCCACATCGAGCGGGCCTGTTAAGCGAGAAGTAGCGGGAACGAGGTAAGTGCTGTCGCCCATCTGCTCGAGGAACCAGAGCCGCTGCTGGGCGAAGGAAAGCGGAACGTGACCGGAATCTTTGCGACGCGGAATTGTTTGCTCCGGTGTTAGTTGCGCCGACTGTTTCTTGAGTCGCATGACAAGCGCCGCGCGCTCGCTTGTTGAAAGTTCATTCAGGTTTTTGGCAAACCCACTAGCGTTTCCATTTGATTCTTTGCGAGACTGTTTGTCTTCCACGTACCGTGCAAGCGCTGCTACTGTCAGCGCCTCGAAAAAGATGTTTTGCGGCAACTCGACTTTTAGCAACTGGCGTACGCGCGTGATGACCATCGTAGCGAGCAGCGAGTGTCCACCTAAACTGAAGAAGTCGTCGTGAACGCCCACGTGGTCCTTACCGAGGACTTCGGACCAGATGGCTGCGAGTGTCTCTTCTACCAGTGTACGTGGCGCGACGTAGTCGGCCTTAGCTCGCAAGAAATCAGGGACGGGCAGAGCTTTTCGATCCACTTTTCCATTAGGCGTGAGGGGCAGTGCCGCGAGGGAAACAAAGCCAGTGGGGATCATGTGTTCCGGCAGTTTCGCACGCAGGTATTTCTGCAACTCTTCTGTCAGCTGCTTAGAATCATTCCATTCGGAAACTACGTACGCCACCAGGCGTTTATCTGTGGAACTGTATTCTTGGACCACAACGATGGCTTGCTTAACTACCGGATGCTGGTCCAGTAGAGTCTCGATCTCTCCCGGCTCGACACGCATGCCGCGGATCTTTACCTGCTGATCGATCCGGCCCAGGTAATCGAGACTGCCGTCCGTCAGGTAGCGCACCTGGTCGCCCGTGCGATACAAGCGCGCCCCACTCCGTCCACTCAAATCATCAGGCACAAATTTCTCCGCCGTCAGCTCTGCGCGCTTCAAGTAGCCGCGCGCTAAGCCTTCGCCTCCCAGCCACAACTCCCCGGCCACTCCCAGCGGCACTACCCCGCCCTGT
>JAICGZ010000163.1 GCA_025922875.1 Pyrinomonadaceae bacterium | reverse complement strand
TGCCTGGTTCGATGCCGTTGTTCTACACGATGGTCGGGCTCGCATTCATCTTCGGAGTCCTGCTCGTAATGCCAATCGGATCGGCAGACATGCCGGTGGTGATGTCGCTGCTCAACTCTTATGCGGGACTCGCTTCGGCCGCAACCGGATTTGTGCTTTCTAACAAGGTCCTGATCATCGCCGGTACACTCGATGGCTTTTCCGGTTTCATACTCTCGATCCTGATGTGCCGCGCGATGAACCGTTCGATTACAAACGTCTTGTTTGGCGCTTTCGGGAGTGCGCCGACCGGAGCAATCGGCGGTGACCAACAAGGATCGATGCGCGAAGTTGGTCTCGAAGACATCGCTACCCAACTAGCCTACGCCAACAAAGTCGTATTCGTGCCTGGTTATGGACTCGCGACTGCGCAGGCGCAGCACGCCGTACGCGAACTCGCAGATGTACTCGAGAAGCGTGGTGTCACGGTCAAATACGGAATCCATCCCGTCGCGGGCCGCATGCCCGGACACATGAACGTGTTGCTTGCCGAGGCAAACGTTCCCTACTCAGCCCTGTACGAACTCGAGCAGATCAATCCGGAGTTTTCAACAACCGATGTGTCAGTGGTGATCGGCGCGAACGACGTGGTCAATCCCGATGCACGCGACAACCCGCGAAGTCCGATCGCGGGCATGCCGATCCTGGAAGTCGATCGGTCGAAGTCGGTTGTCGTGTTAAAGCGTGGCCAGGGCAAGGGCTTTTCCGGTCTCGAGAATCCTTTGTTTTTCAAGCCGGTAACAGGCATGCTCTATGGTGACGCGAAAGACACCTTGACCCGGTTGGTGCAAGCAGTTCAACACGCGTAGAGCACCACAAAAAGGCACCAAAAGCACAAACAGTGATCGTTCGAATGTTTCGCGCATCAAACCGATCTCCCGCGACAAAACCGAAGTAATTGGAGAATTCATGCGAAGATTTTTAACCGCACTCGTGTTGGCGAGTCTGCTCGTCACCACATTTCCCGCAACTTACGCGCAACGAGCTGCGCACAAATCCAAAAAGGCTGCCGCATCCGTTACCGTCCAACGCGGTGTCGATACGATTTCCGCAAACCAGATTAGAGACTACCTGACGTTCATCGCCTCCGATGAAATGGAAGGGCGCGACACGCCTTCGCGCGGGCTCGACCTGACCGCAAAGTTTCTGGCGATGAACCTATCGCGCTGGGGATTCAAACCCGCCGGTGACAATGGAAGTTTCTTTCAGCGGATCGACTTGCGGCGCGATCGCGCCGATAGCGCGCAAACAAAAGTCGAATATGGCGAACGAACATTGACTGTCGGAACAGATTATCTACCCGCAGGTGGTTCCGGTACCGTCAGCGGACAACTCGTTTTCGCAGGGAGTGGCTGGTTTGTTAAGTCGAAAGATATCGACGCTTACAAAGGCATCGATCCAACCGGAAAGATCGCGGTGATCTTCGCCACTCCGAACGCTCCTCCGCGCGGCGTCTCGCGTGCTGACTTTGGCAAACACGGCGTGGACTTCATGAACCCTGCGGACTACGCACGCAGCAGGGGAGTCGTTGGTCTAATTTACGTTCCCGACTCTCAGTACCTTGCAAACTGGCAGCGCAATCGCGCCCGGATTATGGAGCGGGGGTCGACCGTAGTCGCTAAGCTTGCGCCTGCTCCAACTGCTCCACCTGCTTCAACTGTGCCCTCGATCATAATCTCGCCTGAGATGACCGATGCGATCTTCGCGGGCGAGGGACAAGCGGACTCTGGAATCTTCAATACCGCGTCCGGACCCGCGCAGCCACCGGCGTTTCTAATGAACGAGCAGAAAAAAATAACTATCAGCCTCGCGAACAATGCCGAGATAATTCCGACGCAGAACGTGGTTGCGGTTTGGGAAGGCAGGGATCCTTTGTTGAAAGCAGAGTACGTCGCGCTTGGCGCACATTACGATCACGTCGGCACCGGTTGTCCTCCCGCCGGCGACGATAGGATCTGCAATGGTGCTGACGACGACGGGTCAGGTACGACTGCGCTGTTGGGCATGGCTGAGGCGCTGGCCAAGGCGCCGACGCGACCGAAACGTTCAGTCTTGTTCGTCTGGCATTGCGGCGAGGAGAAGGGATTGTGGGGCTCGAGATATTTCGTCCAATACCCGACCGTGCCGCTCAATCAGATCGTGGCGCAGATCAATATCGACATGATTGGACGAAGCAAGAAAGAGGGCGACACGAATCCGCGTAACGCTGACCTGACCGGTCCTCATTCGATTTATCTCATTGGCTCTACGATGATGAGCACCGAATTAGGCGAACTGGTAAATGCGGTGAACAAGTCGTTCCTGAATATAACGTTTGACACGCGTTACGACGATCCACGTGATCCTAATCGCTTCTTCTTCCGCAGCGATCATTACAATTACGCACGCAAGGGAATTCCGATCATCTTCTTCTTTGATGGAACTCACGAAGACTATCATCGTCCGGGTGACACGGCCGATAAGATCGATTACCAGAAGATTGAGAAGATCACACGCACGATCTACATGACTTTGTGGGAGATTGCGAACCGCGCGGCGAGATTGAAAGTCGATAAGCCTTTGCCGGCGCAGATTTCGCTCGGAGATTAAGTACCGCCTCGTTCTGAGATTAACTTTCGATAAGCTTCGGCGCGTGAGAGTCGCAACTCGCGCGCCGCTTTTTTTAATGCCGCACGATGATCCATGCCGTCCTGTTCGTATTGATCGACTAACGTGGCGACACTTTGGCTAGCCGTGATCGCCTCGCCGATTACGTTGCGATCGATTAGCACGACGATCTCGCCGCGCGCGTTCTCATCTTTCGCATAATGCGCGGCGAGCTCGCTCAAACGTCCACGCCTGATCTCCTCGTGTAGTTTGGTCAGTTCTCTCGCTACCACAGCGTCACGCTCACCGAGGATCTCGAGAGCGTCTGTCAGGGTTGTCGCCAACCGGTGAGGCGCTTCGTAAAAAATCAACGTTCCGGGAACTGATCGTAACTGGCCGAGGCGGGCGCGGCGTGCATGGGATCGAGCCGGCAAAAATCCGGCGAAGAAGAATTCATCCGTTGGCAGACCTGCTGCAATCAATGCGGAGATCAGTGCACTTGGACCAGGGACCGGGACGACTGCAACTTCATTTTCAATCGCCGCACGAACGAGCCGGAACCCAGGATCGCTGATCGACGGAGTGCCGGCGTCAGAAACGACTGCGATGTCCTTTCCCTGCTTTAACTGCTCGATGAGTTCGGCTGCACGTTGCTGTTCGTTGTGTTCGTGATAGCTGATGGTTTTTGTATTGATGCCGTAGTGCTGAAGCAACTTGCGCGTGTGGCGCGTGTCTTCACATGCGATCAGATCGACGTCTTTCAAAACCTGGAGAGCGCGATGAGTAATGTCTGCAAGATTACCGATGGGGGTCGCGACGAGGTAAAGAGTGCCTGGCATCGCAGGTATTTTAGACAGGATTACAGGATTAACAAGACAAAGGCCCCGGCAAGAGCCGAGGCCTTCGGAAGGGGTAAACCAGCAGGTTACAAGCGGATGTCAGTCGCAGGGTAATTACTGAGGGAATGGAATTCGTCTCCACCAATCGTTGTTACGGTTGTCGCGGTCGCGACGCCAGTCGTCATTACGATCACGGCGCCAGTCGCCATCCCGGCCATAACCGCCGTTGTATCTAAAACCATAGACGCTGCTGATGTAACTCAGTTCACGCTGGATTTGCGACCACTCTGAAGCAAGCCGGCTATCAAACCAACGCGGGCGGGCAACGCGGTCCAACTGTTGACCTTCGTCCAACACGCGTCGAGCTTCATCGGCACTGCGATTCAAGTCGCGGCCATTGCCAACTCTCGATTTCAAATCACCTACGGCATCACGAAACTGATGCACCTGGTCGTTGATTCGATCTTCGCGGCTCGATCCATTGACGCGGCTTCGATCGAGCGCACGGTCCATGTCGCGCTCAAAGTCTTTTGCTAAACGATCCAGTCGATGGACTGAATCGCGCAGTCCGCGGTCGTCATAGCGTCCATAACCGCGGTTATCCGGATAACGATCCTGGGGGTAACGTCCCCACTGGGCAGCGGCTACAGCCGGCAAGCTGAGCGCCAAAATCGCTGCAGCCAGAATTGAAAACTTCAGTGTGTGTCGGTTCGTCATTTCTTTCTATCTCCTCGGTATCACTTCGACCCTGTCGGAGGGTTTGGCAAGTACCGTGCCTTTTGCAAAAGTGCGTGTGTTTTGAGAGAAGTTGAAGCGGGCGGGCGCGAAAAGGTGCAACGGTTACGGAAATGGTAGGGGTTGTTTCGCGCAAAGGCGCAAAGATGGCAAAGGAGCAAGTCAGAACTTGGCATTCTTTGCGTCTTTGCTGCCTTTGCGCCTTTGCGCGAAACAATTTCTCAGCGGTGTTGATCGATAAGGATAACGATGTGGCGACGCATGTCAGACTCGCGTAAAGAAAAGTGTTTATTCACAAAAGAGGTCCAGGCCGGAGCTCCTGTTTTAGTTTTAGTCAACAACAACTCTTGACCCGCCTGGCGAATCCCGAGGTGCCGAATGTTCGCGCACGCCAAACCTCCTCCACGCACAAAACCATCACGCGGCACACGCGGCCATCCAGCTTCCACGTATAACGTCCGAACTCCATTACTGAGCGTGAGGAGATGACCGACCATCGTCGACGATCCAATCGGAAATCGATGATCATCTTTCCTTGAGATCTGAATACCCGCGCCGGCGCGATTCGCATCGCCAGCCAGCCTCGTGAATCCCGCGATCAACCAATCGACACCAGCCTTGCGCAAGAGGTCGTTGGAATTCCTGAGTGATAAGTACTCGATAACGTCCGCGCGGCCCGCGAGGCGCGCTCTGTGTTCGGCTTCAGATAAAGCCGCTGCCCAAGCTTCATCTAGTTCGCTCATATTGGCTTGCCGATGGTATCATGAGCGCCGATTTGTCCCCCCACAATCCCAAATCCGGAACCCTATCGACATGACCCCATCATATCGAGTCTTCAAGCGCCTGTTGGCGATAATACCAGCAGTTGGCCTGTTTCTGCTGATTAACGTAAACCCACTGGCACAGTCCGGCAAACTGCCCGCGCCCGCCAGTCACGTGAGCGATTTCGCCGGAGTTATCGATGCTCAAACTAAGAGCCGGCTCGAAACGCTTCTCCAAAACCTGAAAGATAAAAGCAAGATCGACCTGTACGTCGCGACTGTCGAAAGCACTGGCGAACAGGAGATCTCCACTTTCTCGCAACGGCTCGCACGCGATTGGAACATCGGTGCAAAGACTACTCGCGGTAAGAGTCTATTGCTCGTTATCTCCACAGCGTCGAAGAGTTCATTCACTCAGTTCAGTCGCACAGTGCAAATGCAGTTGCCCGATGGTGTGCTGGGCGAAATGACGTATCGCATGCAAGGCCCGTTGAGTGATGGGCGTTTCGCTGAGGCGATTGATAGCGGTGTACACGTCTTTGCAAATGCACTCGCGGAGAAGCTGGGTTTCAATGTCGCGGAGCTTGAAACATCGGCAGTGGCGGTTAACAGTCCTGAAGTCGCAGCCGATCCGGCGCAAGCTCTTTTGGTCAGCACCAAACCCGCACCGAAGACCCGTCGTCGCACAGTGACTGATGTCCCGGAAGCTGCGGCCCAGGCAACGCCACCAGTAGAAACTCCTCAAACTGAGCCAACGCCAACTGAAACTCCAACGCCAACTGAAACTCCGGCTTCGCAACCAACTCCATCGGAATCACCTGGCACAGAACCAACACCTGCTGAGTCGCCAAAGAACGAAGCTGAAAATACAACAGGCAGGAAAGCGAGTGCGACTACAAGAGTAAAACCGCCGGCCAGAAAGAAAAGTGCTGCCGAGATCGCGGAACAAGACGCCGACGAATCGGAAGAAGTGGAGCTGACACTAACACTGCCGTTGGACAAACGTGCCGTAAAGCTGAAAGATTTTCTCGAGACTCATCCGAATTCCAAATCACGCACGCGAGCTACTGAACTACTGATCAGCACGCATGCGGCACTCGGCGATCAGAAGTTAAAAAACGGCGATATCGCCGCCGGGACTGAACAGTTGTTTCGCGCAATCGAAGAGGCAGACGTCACTATCTCCGACCAACTGTTCTCGGGAGTTATTGCGCAGATTCCGACCAATCTTTATCTGCGTGGCGAGCGAGAGGCGGCGTTCAAGGCCGCGCAAACCGTGGAAGCCAAGTTTGGCACGGATCCGAAACGGTTGGTCGCGTTGGCTGGTTTTTATCTCGGCATCGAGCGTGGCAGTGAAACAGTCCGCCTCGCTGAAAGTGCAATCAAGCTTGCGCCCGATCTTGCCGAACCGCATCGCATCCTGGCAGTTGGACTGCACATTTCTTTGCGACTCGACGAAGCTGCTGCCGCATACAAGCGCACTCTCGAACTGGATCCCACGTCGAACGTCTCTCGTGGCAGTCTCGCGGATCTCTATCGCGCTTCTGGTAAAACTGAAGACGCGCTCACACTCTACAACGAACAACTAGCAGCAGACCCCAAGGACAAAGCCGCACTCGCCGGCAAAGTGATTTCACTCTTTGAACTCGGCCGGACCGACGAAGCAAACACTGCTCTCGAAGCTGCATTGGCTGCTGACCCACACAACCTGCCGTTGCTTGCGGGCACTGCGTACTGGTTAGCCGCGCACGACAACAACGAGAAAGCTTTGGATCTCGCTCGCAAAGCTACCGCGGCTGAGCCGCGATACACGTGGGGCCAGATCGCGCTCGCCCGATCGCTGCTCGGTATGAAGCGTCCACTGGACGCAGAGCGAGCAATCCGTTATGCGCGACAGTACGGGAAGTTTCCGACTCTTACTTACGAACTCGCAAACGTTTTGTCGTCGATGGGACTCTACGATGAAGCCGCCGAAGTGCTTCGCGAGTCGTTCACACTAAAAGACGGACAGATCACGACGTATCTCGCGGGACACTTGCCGGCGAGTGAAACAGGTTTTCTTGAACTGCTTGCTCCCGAGCGGCGAGCAGGAATTTACCAGTCAACTCCAGCCGGCAGCGCTGCAAACGCAAAAACCATGAAAGCGCTGCTTGCTTTCAACACCGCCATCACTCCAGCAACTGCCGGTGACAAGATTAACGAATCTGATGCGGTTGCAGCAGCGCAGGATTTTGCAGCGGGCACTGACAGCATGCGTGCTTTCCGGCAGCTTTACGCAGCAAGCCGTCTGCTGCGACATGGCGTAGGCATATCAACCGCTCTCGATCTCATTGCCGAAGCGAGCAAAGCCTCGGACGACGCGCTGAAAGTTCCAGTGCTGACCATGGCGGTGCAAGCCGATGAATTCAGGGATCTGCGTGCTCGCGCAATTGCGTCAGGCAATGTACCGGACGTTGCGGACGCACCTCATAACGTACTGGCGAATATCCTGAAGGGCCGCATCGAAGATCTGCACGGATGGGCGCTGTTCAATCAGGAGAAGTATCCGGAGGCAATCACTCATCTCAAACAAGCGTCGGAGATTTTGCCCGCGGAGACCCCCGCATGGCGCACCGCGCTGTGGCATTTGGGCGTCGCTCTCGAACAATCAGGACAGAAGGAACAGGCACTCGAGGCTTACCTCAAGAGCTATCGCGGAGCACCTGCTGACTCGGTTCGTCGTTCCGTCATCGAACAACTCTACCGGAGTGTCAAAGGCTCACTCGAAGGACTGGATGAACAGCTTGGAGCAGGGACAGCGATCAGCGTCGCGCCGGCAATAACCGCATCAACAGAGACCGCGAAATCTGACACTCCGCCGGCTGCCACACCGGAAACACCGACACCTACTGCGCCGAATCCGACATCTGAAACGACTCAGCCGATGTCTGAGGAAGCGCTCAGGAACGCCGCGTCACGATTGCGCTCGAACGTCAAAATTACCGGACGTATCATCGACTCAAACAACGTTGGACTGGCGGACGCGGTGGTTGTGTTGATTAGTGCTTCAGGAACTGTGCTGGCATCCACGACTAACAACGAAGGTAAGTATTCATTTACCATCGCACCCTCGCAGAAGACGTACCGAGTGATACCGTCGAAGGAGGGTTACAAGTTCGATCCGATCGATCGTACTTTTCCGGGTTTGTTTGAGGATAAAAGGGAGATCGACTTCGTAGGAAGTAAGCCTTAATTGTAGGGGCGGCCCTCCGTGGCCGCCCCTCGTCAACTTCCCGCAGGAGGGGGTGGCCACGGAGGGCCACCCCTACAAAGCTACCCTTTACTTGTTGTTGTTCTGAGTTTGAGGCGTTCCGATCGGTTTTCCTTCAGCGTCGTACAGTTGAACTTTCCCATACTTCGCCAGAATCTCGCGGGCTTTAGCCGCATCACCTACCGCAACTACCTGCAAGTGCTTCATGTCGAGATACTTCTGCGCGGCTTTCTGCACGTCTTGAGCAGTTATCGCTGCAACCTTCTGCGGGTATGTATCCCAGTAATCCGCGGGCAGGTCATAAAGCTTCTGCGTGATGATGTTTTGCAGCAGAGTTGCCGGCTGCTCGAGAGACAATGCAAAACTTCCGATGATGGCTCTCTTCGCATTGTCCAGTTCTTCCGCCGGAACCGGTTCGTTGCGCATACGATTGAGCTCAGCCATAAACTCCCTCATCGCGCCTTCAGTAACGTCGGTCCTGACTTGTGAACTCGAAGTCCACGTACCTCTGAATTTCGAGCCGCCGAAATTGCTGTAGGCGCCATAAGTGTAGCCCTTGTCTTCACGCAGATTCAGGAAGAGCCTGCCTGATGGACCACCGCCGAGTACCTTATCCGCCAACAGTACTGCAAAGTAATCAGGACTGGTCCGCTCGATACCGAGAGTTCCGAGGGTCAACACCGTTTGGACCGAGCCGGGGCGATCGATCAAATAGATCTGTGCATCGGCCTGTTCGGGAGCAGGCGGAATGGTTACTTTCGGAACATCGCCTTTCGCCCAGTCGCCAAATGCCTTTTCCAGCTTCGGCATGATGCCTTTCATCGTGACATCGCCAACGATCGCGAGAATGGCATTGTTGGGACGGTAGTAAGTTGAATGGAAGTCAGTGAGATCTTTGGTCGTCAGCTTCTTGATCGATTCCGCGGGCGGTGCAATCAACGAGGCCGGGTGGCTCGTGCCATAAATGGCGCGATTGAATTGTTCCGCCGCGAGAAACTGCGGAATTGATCGTTGAAATTGAAGTTGGGCCAACGTGCGTGTCTTGTACTTCTCGACTTCAGCCTGTGGGAATACCGGGTTTCTAACGACGTCGGCAAACAGATCGAGCACCTGGTCCAGGTTCTCGACCAGGCCACTCGTACTCACAGTACTGGTCAATGAAGAGAGACCTGAATTCGCAGTCAGTGTTGCGCCCAGGGCATCAACCTGTTCGGCAATTTCCCTGCTCGAACGCTCGGTGGTCCCCTCACGCAACAAGCTCGCGGTGAAGCTTGCTAAACCACGATACTCCGCCTTGTCTGCGAGTCCACCGCTCAACACAACCATTTGCATGTTGAAGGTGGGCACCTTGTGCGACGGGAGCAGCACCACTCGCAAACCGTTTTTCAATGTGGCTTCTTCGGCGCGAGGAAGTTTTACTTTTAAGATTTCCTTGTTAACGGGCGCTTTACCTTTGATAACTGCACCCTTAGTGGTTGGCGTTTGCTGCTCCTGACCAGCAGGCGCAGGCGTGCCCTGGCCCAACGCCAAAGACGACACCAGCAAGATCAGCAGCAGTGCGAGGCTAACGTTTTTGTTCTTTATGATTCTCATTGCTATAACTCCTTTACTGTCCCGTCGCGCCGGTTGCGGTCTGGGCCTTCGCCTTAGGCATTGTGATTACAACGGTGCGATTTGTGTCGACCAGGTACTTGTTGGCAACACGCTGCACGTCTTCCTTCGTGACGGCGGCGACTTTGTCGAGCCGGCTATTAATCAGGCCGGGATCGTTGTAGTAGACCGTGTACTGACCGAGAATGACGGCCCGGGAAAGTGAGCTCTGCATGTTGTTAATAAAATTTCGTCGCGTGGTGTTCTTCGCTTTCTGAAGTTCCCAGTCAGCGATCGGCTCTTTCTTCAGACGCTCGATCTCTGCGTAGATCGCCGCTTCGACATCTTCTGTTTTGACACCTGGCCGTAGCGTGGCGTTCGTGTAGAATGCGCCGACTCCACGCTTCTCATCCATAAAACCACCGACGTTCGTAACCATCTCTTTCTCTTTCACAAGCTTCTGGTAGAGGCGTGAACTCTGTCCGCTTTGCAGCACGGCGCCCAACACCTGCAACGCGTAGAAGTCAGGCGTGTTGCCGGGAACTGCTTTGAATGCGAGATCGACGCGCGGCGCGCGTGCAAGCATGTCGTCAACCGTGGCGCGGCGTTCTGCTTTCTGCGGCGGCTCAGTCATATCAACCGCCGGTGGTTCGGGCTGGCGTGGAATGCTCTCGAAACTCTTGCGAATCTTCGCGAGCGCTTCCTCGGTTTTGAAGTCACCGACCAGAGTCAGCACCGCGTTATTTGGTGCGTAATACATTTTGAAGAACGACGCGACGTCTTCAACAGTCGCGGCATTCAGATCATCCATTGAACCGATCACGGAGTGCTTGTAAGCGAAGTTGTCGTAGAGCAACTCCTGCTGCAACTCGCCACTCTTGCCGTACGGTTGGTTATCGACGCCAAGCCGCCGTTCTTCCTGGACCGCGTTGCGCTGGTTATCGAGGTTGTCTTTGGTGATCGCCAAACTCTTCATCCGATCGGCTTCAAGGAAGAGAGCCAGATCGAGTTGGTTCGCCGGCAGGATTTCGAAGTAGTTGGTGCGATCTTCGTTGGTGGTGCCATTCATGCTGCCGCCGTTGTTGAAGACGAGCAGGAAATGTTCACCCGAGCCAATGTTCTCGGATCCCTTGAACATCATGTGTTCAAAGAGGTGCGCAAAACCGGTGCGGCCCTTTCGTTCGTTACGCGAACCAACGTTGTACGTTATGGAAAGCGCCACTACGGGTGCGGAATGATCTTCCACAGTGATCACGCGCAAGCCGTTCTTCAAGGTAGTCTCCTTAAAATCGACTCGCACGCTGCGAGGACCCTGTGCCTGGGTGGAGAGAACTGCGAGCGCGCAGATAAACAACAGGGACAAAAACTTAGACACGCGTCTCATGAATCAAAACTCCTTTAAATGTAAATGCTGTCTCGATTGAAGGTTTTCCAGAATAAACCTATGCGCTGGTTAGTGGCATGTCAAGTCAATAGGTTGCACAGATTACACGGATTTCTATGTAATCTGTGGAATCTATGGGTTGCATGCAGCCAACCGGCTCTCCATTCTTACCATCCAAAGTCCTCGACTGTATAATCGTCGCAATAAAGCCATGACACGAAGAATAAAGCTCATTTTGCCCGGCATTATTATGGTTTTCGCCATACTGACGCTGGCCCTTCCGGTAAGTTCGCAGCAGCCTGCGCCTCAGCAACCCGCCAGTCGCTTTGATGTGACCCACTACCGTATTGAAGCTCAGATCATTCCTGACCAACACATGCTTCGCGCCGGCGCCGACGTAACGTTTGTGCCCGTGGATGCGACGCGTTCGGTCGTTTTTGAGCTTAATGGTTCGCTCAGGGTGGAAAGCATCGAGAAGGACGGCAAGGCGTTGACCGGGTTTGTTCAGGATGCAGTCGGCGTCGGCTCGCTCGGGCCGAGCGTGCGCATCGACCTGGGCCAGGTTGTTCCGGCAAATCAGCCAGTGACGCTGAGGATTCGTTGGAGCGGAGCGCTGGTTTCGCCCGAGGGCGGACCGTTAGCGACCAGACGATTGGCTTACGTCGGGAATGAGGGTTCTTACCTGATGTATGCGTCGCGCTGGTTTCCGTTTCACGATTACGCGGCGGATAGAGCCACCTCGGATATCACGTTTATCGTGCCCGCAGGACTACAGGTCGCCGGTACGAGTGACGACGCTGTCGTTGCACAGCCTTCGCCAAAAGAGGGTGCAGTTCGTTACCGCTTCGTGCATCGCCAGCCGGTGCTTATCGGAAACTTCGCCGCGGGGCAATACATCAACAAGAACCTCCGCTACAGCAATTACGATCTTCAGCTTTACGCGATGCCGGGCAGCGAAAAACGGCTTGAAGCCTATGCTGAGCTAACCGGGCGCGTGCTCGAGTTTTATACCAAGCGCTACGGGGCTCCGCTGTTTGGCCGCCGGCTCGTTGTCGTCCAGATCGATGATGAAAGTTTAGATACTTACTCCGGTCCGGGAATGGTCTTCCTGTCGAGCAAGATGTTCGACACGACGCGGCCAGTGCCCGAAGAGAAGATTCAAAGAGAGATTGCTTACCAGTGGTGGGGTCAATCAGTCGGTCTCAAATCGTTTGACGATGCGTGGCTTTCGCAGGGACTTGCTGAATGGAGCGCTTTTGCGTTTCGCGAGAGCACGTTGAGTGAAGGCGGTCTCGACGCTGCCCAACGCGAGCAACAGGAGCGGGCACTGACTTTCGAGCAAACAGCGTCGATTGCTCGTGCGCCAAGCGCTCTCGACGACCAGTCAGCCGCATACCAGTCGATCGTTTTCTACAAAGGTTCGATGGTCTTTCGTATGCTGCGTGAGACGATTGGTAAAGAAAACTTCAACCGGCTGCTTGCGACTTTTCTCGAAACTTATAAAGGCAGGAATGCGTCGATAGACGACTTCGAGAAACTGGCGACGAAGATCTCGCAGGAGAACCTGCGCTACTTCTTCGCGCAGTGGATTGAAGGAACCGGCGTACCGGAGTTTACTGCCGACTATCAAATCATTCGTACGCGCTCGGGCAAGTTCCGCACGCGCGGCACGGTCAAACAAAACCTCGAGTCGCTGCGGATGCCGGTCGAATTGTTGTTACGAGCCGAAGGCGATAATCAGCAGAAGACCGTTCGTATCGAAGGTCGCAGCGAAGATTTCGACTTTGAATCGAATGGACAGCCGATCGAAGTGGTTGTCGATCCCAACAACAAGATCCTGCGGATGTCAGACGACCTGCGCGTGTCGATCATTGCGCGGCGCGGGATCGAGCAGATGAAGGAAGGGATCTACGCGGAAGCGCAACAGCAGTTTGAGGCTGCGCTGAAGCTGGACCGTTCCAATTCGTGGGTTTACTACAATCTCGGACTGCTGTATCTCGAACAGCGTAACTGGCAACAGGCGCTCGACAACCTGGAAGCGTCACTGATTGGTAATCTGAAGCCGACGTGGATCGAAGTGTGGGCCCACATCAAACGTGGCAATGCTTACGATGCAAAGGGCGAGCGCAACCGGGCGGTGGCGGAGTATAACAAGGCCCTGCAGTCAGGGATTGATTACGATAATGCTCAGGCGATCGCGAAGAAGTACCTGGCTTCGCCGTACGATCCAAAAGCCGAACAAACCGCTGAAGCCGTTAAACAAGCAAACTAATCTTAACCACGGATAACACGGATTTTGATTCTGAATCAGCGCTGATCAGTTTTTAATATCCGTGTGATCCCTGGCCACGATTGCGATCTTGTTTTTCTCCGCGGCGCGGATCATATCGTCACGATCGAACATCAACGTCTTTCCCGCGGTAATGCAAAGACACGTCGCGCCGGCTTCGACCATCGCTTCAATCGTCGGAACGCCGACTACCGGTACGTCGAAACGCATGTCCTGATTCGGCTTCGCCACTTTCACCACCGTAAGCCGGCCCGCAACCAACCGACCTGCGCGTTTAATCGTTTCGTCCGTACCTTCCATCGCCTCGATCGCCACACACGCTCTCCCGCGAATAACGATCGTCTGGCCCAGATCGAGGCGCGCAATTTCACGCGCAATCTCTAACCCATATTCAATGTCTTCGCGTTCCTGTTTACTCGGCTCGCGTCGCGTAATTATTCCGCTCTTCGGCAGCGAGTCCTGGAGAAAGCAAGTCGAATCAACCAACTCAATACCTTCGCTCTGCAACTCGGAAGCGATCGCTCCAATCAACGCGTCAGTATTGCGGCGTGGCAGTTTCAAAAGCACTTTCAGCATGCGTGCATCGGGCACGGCACGGCTGAAAATTTGAACGTGCTTCACCTGCCCGGCCATGATCGCCTTCTCGACACCCTCTTCTTTGAAGAAACGTATCATTCGCCCGAGCTGGCCAATACCTACCCACTTTACGCGCTCCGCTCGTCGATCCATCTCCGGATCCGTCTCTTCGCGGATCGCCGCGACGACTAGCTGCACCCCCGATTGGCGTGCGCCCTCCACAACCATGAAGGGAAACTTGCCGTTGCCCGCGATCAATCCGAACTTCATTTGGTGACGCCGCGATTTGAGGCTTCGATGAAGCGAAGCAAATCAGAAACTTCGGGAGAGTTGGTGATCTCT
>JAICGZ010000162.1 GCA_025922875.1 Pyrinomonadaceae bacterium | reverse complement strand
GTCGCTTTCCGAAGTGGTGGCCATCTTTTGTTGTTCGGAAAGTCGAATCACCGTCTTGCGCAGATCGCGATACTTCGCCGCCAGCTCGTAATGCATTGAATCAGACGCTTCAAACATGCGGGTCTCGAGTGCGTCGGCCAGTTCCTTGTTTCGACCTTCAAGCAGCAGCCTCACGTCGCGCACTGCTTCCTGATATTGTTCGGGAGTGCACAGTCCCTTGACGCACGGACCAAGGCAGCGTTTGATGTGATACTCCAGACACGGCCGCGGCGCTTTGCCGTCGATCTCGATATCGCACGTGCGCAACTGAAACGTTCTGTTAATCAGGTCGATGGTCCGCCGGGCCAGGCTTGCTGGCAGGAATGGTCCAAAGTAGAGTGCGCCGTCGCGTTGGATACGGCGCGTGATTACGACTTTCGGAAACGGCTCGTTGATCGTGAGCTTCAAGTGAGGGTACGACTTATCGTCCTGAAGTTTGATGTTGTAGCGTGGCTTATGTTGTTTGACGAGTGACGCTTCGAGAATCAGCGCCTCGACTTCGTTATCGGTAACAATGAACTCCAGGTCCGCGATCTGCCCGACCAGCGCATCGGTTTTGCGGTCAAACGGCCGGGCGCGAAAGTAAGAACGGACGCGACTGCGCAGGTTCTTGGCCTTGCCGATATAGATCACCTTGCCCGCCGCATCTTTGTGCAGATAGACGCCGGGTGAAGGCGGAATTTCCTTGAGTTTCTCTTCGATAGCCACGATTGTGAGATGCTATTTTAGCTGACATAAATGCTTTTTCCACTGAAGCTACCTGCGAACAAGCCATTTGACGCCGTCGGTTTTGGTCTCAACGCAGTCGATCACCTGATCGTCGTGCCTGAGTATCCGGCGTTCGACACGAAAGTGCGCCTGCTCGAACACACGTTATCCGCCGGCGGTCAAACAGCAACGGCGATGGTCGCACTGCGTCGCCTCGGTTTGAAAACTGCTTACGCCGGTCGTTTTGGATCAGATCCGGAGGGAATGTTTGGGCTTCAGACGTTGAGGGACGACGATGTCAATGTCGATTTCGCGGAAGTCGTCGAAGGCGCGAGGAATCAGATCGCGTTTATCACGATTGACGCACGCAGCGGCGAACGCACGATCGTTTGGGATCGCGACGAGAGGCTCGCGTACAAGCGTGAAGAAGCGCCGGCCGACTTTGGATCGATGGGCAAGGTCTTACATCTCGACGCGCACGATCCGCCGGCATGTGTTCGGGTGGCTCTCGCCGCTCATGAGGCAGGTACAATCGTCTCTGCGGATATCGACAACGTTTACGAGGGTCTTCCGGAACTGCTTCCTTTGATCGACATTCTGATTGGGTCGAAAGAGTTTCCTCAACGCGTGAGCGGAATTGCCGACGAACGTACTGCGTTGGTCGAGTTAAAGACACGCTATGGCTGCGCGGTCGTGGGCATGACGATCGGAGCAGATGGTGCAGTGGTTTATTGCGATGGAAGTTTTATTGAGTCACCGGGCTTTGAAGCTCCGAGTGGTTGCCGCGACACAACCGGCGCGGGTGATGCGTTTCGAGGAGGCTTTCTTTACGGACTTCTCACTGGCGAAGACATCGAAACAAGCTTGCGATTAGGCAATGCTGTCGCTGCGATAAAATGCAGCGCGTTGGGCGCCCGGACAGCGCTGCCGACGCACAGTGAATTGGAAGAGTTTCTCGCGCAAAGGCGCAAAGGCGCAAAGTAAGATTCAAGTTCTGTCTTTGCGCCTTTGCGGCAGACTGCTTTAAACTCTCGCCGCACGCCACCTGAATCAACCGCATTCTGATCAACTGAGGGGAACAATGAAACTCCTTTTAATAGTAGTGAGTGTCCTGCTCCTGAGCTTGATGCCTGCACAGCAGCGCGTCCAGACTGCCGACATTGTCTTCAAGAACGGCAATGTCTACACCGCCAACGACAAAGCACCAACCGCCCAGGCGATCGCCGTCAAGGCAGATCGGATCGTCTTCGTCGGTTCAAACGACGCCGCACAAAAATTCATCGGTAAAGATACGCGCGTTGTCGATCTGAAGGGCAACACCGTCCTTCCTGGTTTTACTGATTCGCACCAGCATCTTTCGGGCGTTGGTCTTCGCGAGATGACTTTGAATCTCGAAGGTACGACAAGTCTCGCCGACTTCCTCGCGAAAGTGAAAGAACGCGTGGACCAGAAGAAGCCGGGCGAGTGGGTAACCGGCCGAGGATGGATCGAAACGCATTGGCAGCCCGCGGTGTTTCCGACGCGTTGGGATCTCGACAAAGTCGCGCCGAACAATCCGGTGTTTCTCGGACGTGCCGATGGACACGGTGGAGTCGCAAACAGCGCCGCATTGAAACTTGCCGGCATTGACAAAGACACTCCGAGCCCGTTCGGCGGCGAGATCTCGAAGGACAAGCAGACGGGTGAACCCAACGGAATGTTGCTCGACGCGGCTCAGGGTCTGGTTCGCCGGCGCGTTCCGCCAACCACACCTGAAGAAGCTGAGCGTGCCGTTGTGCTTGGTGTGAAACGAAACATCGAAGTCGGGTGGACGCAGGTCCAGGATGCAGGCGGCAGTTACGCCGACGTCGAGATCTTCAAAAAGCTTTACGCCGCGGGAACGATCAAACTTCGCATCTACAAAGCGGTTCATGGACCAGGACCAAGCGCAACCCGTTTGCTCAACGAAGGCGCGACCATCGGCGCGTTTGGAAACCGGTTCACGTTCAGGACGATAAAAGTAGTTTCTGATGGCGCGCTCGGTTCGCGTGGAGCTGCGCTGCTCGCTCCTTATTCAGACGCTCCTGACACATCGGGTTTTCTGACAGTTAAAGCCGAAGAGTTGCGGCCGATGTTGATCGACGCCTTGCGCAAAGGCATTCAAGTCGAAACACATGCGATAGGCGATCTCGCGAATCGTTTCACACTCGATGAGTATGAGGCTGCGCTGAAGGCTGTGCCGGCAGGGCAGAGGAAAGTTGCTGATCCGCGGTGGCGAGTTGAGCATGCGCAAATCGTGAATCCTGCAGACATTCCGCGTTTTGCGAAGCTCGGGATAATTCCGTCGATGCAGCCGTCGCACGCGATCGGCGATCTTTTCTTCGCCCCGAAGCGTGTGGGAATAGACCGGCTCGCAGGTTCGTATGCGTGGCAGAGTTTCATCAAGTCGGGCGTTGTTGTGCCGGGAGGATCTGACGCGCCGGTTGAGCGAGGCGAGCCGATGATCGAGTTTTACGCAGCCGTCGCGCGCAAAGATCAGAAAGGTTTTTCGGGCGAGGGTTGGCATCCTGAAGAAGCAGTCAACCGCGAGCAGGCGTTGAAGATGTTTACTATTTGGCCGGCGTATGCGGCGTTTGAAGAGAAGCTGCGGGGCACGATTGAGGTTGGAAAACTGGCAGACCTAACCATTCTCTCCGCCGACATCATGAAGATTCCTGAGCCGGAGATCTTGAAGACGCGCTGCGTGATGACCGTAATCAACGGCGAGATCGTTCACGAAGCAACCTAGACAGGAGGAAACGCATGAGATCACGTCGTGACTTTCTCGGCCTGGGCCTCGCTGCGCTCTCAGTTCCAACCATCGGCGCACTCCTGAAAGAAGTCGAAGCCGCAACTGGAAGCGTCGCTCACCTCACTCCCGAACAGGTGGCGATGGATGAAGACTACTGGTCAATCATTCAAAACTCGTTCACCGTCACACGCGGCATTGTGAACCTCAACAACGGCGGTGTCTCACCGAGTCCACGCATCGTCACGGAAGCACTCGTCCGGTACATCTGGCAACAGGAAGACGCGACCGCTTACACGATGTGGCAGCTACTCGAGCCGCAGTCCGAAACCATTCGCACCGGCCTCGCGGAATTGTTTGGCTGCGACCGCGAAGAGATCGCGATCACGCGCAACGCGTCTGAGTCGCTCGAAATCCTCCTCATGGGAATGGACTTCAAACCCGGCGACGAGATCCTCACAACCACGCAAGACTACCCGCGCATGTTGACGACACTGCGCCAGCGCGAACGTCGCGAAGGTCTTGTGCTCAAGATGGTGAAGATCCCGATCCCACCAAAAAATCTTAGCGAGATCACCGCGGCCTTCGAAAAGGGAATCACGAGTCGAACGAAGCTCATCCTCGTTTCGCATCAAGTGAACATCACGGGCCAGATCACACCGGTGAAAGAGATATGCGAACTGGCGCGCGCAAAGGGGATCGAGACGATCGTCGATGGCGCGCATTCGTTTGCGCAGTTTGACTTCAAACAGAAAGACCTTGGTTGCGACTACTTCGGCACGAGCTTGCACAAGTGGCTCTACGCGCCGAAGGGAACTGGGCTGCTTTATGTGAAGCGCGACAAGATCGCGAAGCTGTGGCCGCTGATGGCAGCCGAATCGAAGCAGGCAAACGACATCCGCAAGTTTGAAGAGATCGGCACACATTCCGCCGCGCCACGTGTGGCAATTGGAGAAGCGCTGCTGTTTCACAACGGGATCGGCGGCAAGCGCAAGGAAGCGCGGCTCAGGTATCTCTCGCGTTACTGGATGAACCGGTTAAAAGACGTACCTAAAGTTAGTTTCAACACTTCTTTCGATCCGAATCAATCGTGTGCGATTGCAAACGTCAATATCGAGGGAGTTGACCCGACAGCGATCGGTAATTATCTCTTCAACAAACATCGAGTTTTCGTCACGCCGATTATCCACGAGGAGTTTAAGGGCATACGGATCACGCCGAACGTCTACACGACGCTCAATGAACTCGATCGGTTCTGTAATCTGATGGAGTCCATCGCGCGTAATGGGTTACCTACCTGAAAAACTGCCTCGGAACCATGCCTCCCGTGCAGCCGTAAAGCAGATGGTGGTATCATGCGAGTGAAGTTGGAGGTAGGGTGATGCAAGCAGGCAGGGATCCAATTCGTGATGTAAAAGACGCAATTTGCGAGGGTTTGCGCCAGATCGGCGATTGCTCATACGCAATCTTGCCAAAGAACACGGCGCATGCACTCGCTGATTTGAAGAAGTCTGTGCTCAACGAAATTTCGACCGCACTTCAGAAGGAAATGGAGTGGATCGACAACCGCGTTGCGGGCGGCGACAAGCTGAGAGAAGAGTGGCGGGAAAGGTGTGAACGGCAAACCTCCACCTCCACTTCCACCTCCGAACCGGTCTAATAAACTATGGAAGTCTTACTCGCAGACGAATACGGATTCTGTTTCGGCGTTGAGCGTGCTGTAGAAATGGTGGAAGAAGTTGTCGAAGAGGGCGTGCGCCCGATTCGTTCGCTTGGACCATTGATTCACAACGCACAGGAAATGGAGCGACTCGGCGCGCGCGGTGTTTCGACCATCGACACGCCGGAAGAGGCCGGCTCCGACACAATTGCAGTGATTCGCGCGCACGGAGTCACGCCGCAGGTGCAGCGCGATCTGGAAAGCCGCGCAGCTAAAGTAATCGATGCAACGTGCCCGTTCGTTACGCGCGTGCAGCACCTGGCTGAGCGAGCCGCCCTTCAGGGAAGGGATGTCGTGGTAGCGGGCAATCCGGATCATCCGGAGATGATCGGTGTTGTTGGTTATGCGCCAAATAATACTTACGTAGTGCGCGATGCCGCCGAAGTAGCAACCCTGCCGCCGCTGCGTGCACCGTTAGTTGTTTCGCAAACGACGATCAAGTTGCAAACGTTTCTGGAAGTGGCTGACGCGGTGCGTGAGAAGGCTGATACTGAACCACAAGTAGTCAATACGATCTGTTCTGCTACTCGCGATCGCCAGGATGCCGCGCGAGCACTTGCCGGACAGGTAGACGCCTTCTACGTGATTGGCGGACGCCACTCGTCAAACAGCGTTAAGTTGCTGGCGGTTTGCCAGGAACAATGCGCCAAGAGCTTCCTGATCGAAACTCCCGCCGAGATTAATCCGGCTGACTTGGAAAACGTGAAGAAGGTCGGCGTGACGGCTGGTGCTTCAACTCCAAACTGGTTAATCGATCAAGTCGTAGAACGTCTCCACCAACTGGGCAATTAGCCACAAAATGCACAAAAGGTTTGGCTGAATTTTTTGTGCTTTTGTGGCTCAGTACAGGTCGTCCGTCTGATCAAGCGCACTCACAAGTTCGCGAGCTTCTTCTGAGCCATACTCGGCGACTTGCCGTCGCAGTGCGGCGCGAGCAGTGTCAGCATCAACTGGATCGTTCAGCAAAGCAGCCAACACCGAAATCGGGCAACGAGCGAGTGCTTCATTCGCGAGTTCGCGGACGACTACGTCTTCCGAGCGTGCGAGCTCGCAAATTTCACTTGGCGGAAATCGCGACGTCAGCGCATCGGCGAGGATATCGATGCGGCGATAATCTCTTTGCATTTGCGCGCGGCGCACGAGTTGTGTGAAGACCTCGGCGGATTCGGTTTTCTCCAGCAGTACGGCGGCGCAAGTGTCGGCGATGGATTTGAGTTTGCCGCCCGTTTCAGGATCGAGTGCATCGGTCTTTTCAGCGGCACGGTCGTCGAGCGCGGCGAGAAAGCGGCTGAGTTCGAGATCGGAGCGTGCATCGTACTGAAAGTTTCGTGAGCCTTGTGAGCCGCCGGCAGGTGATTGCAGGGCACGTTCGACGAGCCCGCGCGTGGCGGGCCGAAGCTCCGACCAAACAGTGGCGATGCGGCTACCAAAATCGTCGACGGTCATAGAACGGCGTACTATGCCACAAAGAGGCACAAAAGGCACAAAAAACTTTAGATAAGCCTTTTGTGCTTTTTGTGCTTTTTCGTGGCGATTAGATATTGTGATCCTTGATTTCAGCGATAGAAGGGAAGGGGATCTTCACGATTTGACCGTTCGCCACCTCAATCTTCACGCTGGGAGTTGTGAGCGCTTGTGTAGTCTTCATGCTGCGAACTGTGCCGCGCACACGCTTGCCGTCAGTGGTGATAATCTCCACGTTGTCTTTGCCGTACAGTGGCTGCAGAGCAGCGAGCGCTTTGGTTATTTCCACGGTTAACTTCCTCCCCGAGGCCATTTCAGATTTAAGGTGGAATTATTGCTTTTAGTTGGCAGGAAGTCTATCGCAGCCCCTCCACTGCAACCGGAAAACAGGATTTGGCGTATAGAAACCTGTCCGTGTATTCTTCGCTTAACGCCAAAGAACAGGTGAAATCTGCTATGTCTGATAATTCTGAAGTCACAATGGCCATGCCCGCAGGTGCGAACCAAACAACCTGTTCCAACTGCCATTCGACCATGCCGTCAGACCTGCGTTTTTGCCGAAACTGCGGGTTTCGACTCGCGAACGCAATGGGCGCCTATACCAGCCCTCAGATGACCACGGTTACAGACGACATGGCCAGGGCGGGCGCCGTGCCTAAGAAGAAGCGTCGCTTGAGTGGCATGTCGTGGATTTTCATTGGGCTGCTGGTCTTTTTCGTCTGCGCCGCCGCGTTCACTGCCCTGGTGACTCCGATCCGTAACAGAGGCGCGGTCGGTGTTAGGGCCCCAGTCGTTAAGTCTTACATTGGTGTTGATGAATTTCAGAACACTGACCAGGGCGTGATCTTTGAAGCGGTGAGTGCACCGGGCGGACCTGCCGACCAGGCAGGTCTTGTGGGCGGTGACGTGATCGTAAAATTCGACGGTCAACCGGTACAAAATGAAGATCAAATGGACGAGCTGATGGTTAACACGCCGGTAGGCAAAACGGTCGAAGTCGAATACCTGAGAGATGGTGAAAAGAAGACTACCAAGCTGACGACGATTAATCAGCAAGAATTCAATCGCTTGAGTCGTAATTTTGACCGGCGTCCGGAAGGGCGAGCTGTGTTTGGTTACGACGATGACGATGCGGAAAGGGTCCTTGTCCCCGGAACGAATATTTACGGAGTGAAGCTCGGCGATATTTTGCGGAGCCGCCCGGCGGATCTCGCCGGTATTAAAAGCGGCGACATCGTGACGGAGTTTGACGGTGTGCCGATTCGCACCCCTGAGGAGTTCCTGATGCGAGTACGCCGCGCGATGCCTTACAGCACTGTGAAGCTGGTGGTTATGAGAAGCAAGACCCGGCCGCCGGAACCCGTCGAGGGTGAACCTCCGCCGCCACCGCCAGTGGAACAGAGCAAAGAATTTGAGAAACTCGAGATTCCGGTAAAGCTCGGCAGGCAGTAACACGGATCTTCACGGATGGAGACGGATTTTATTTAAATCCGTTTTCATCCGTGGAATCTGTGGTTCCAAGTACGTAGTCCCTCAAGCGCGCTTCCATTTCCAGCCGTACGTCATCACGTTCGTCTTCAGTCTCATCCGCCTCAAAGGTCTCGAACAACGCATACTGCGTCTGCGCCAGCAGCCGTAATTCCCAAGCCTCGCGATTGTTATGTGACGGCCGTGAAAACCACAACGCGTCGAACGTAGCCTCTTTCACAGGTACTTCCCCAGGCAATGCTCGAGACTGCAGTTCCGCGAGGGTCGCGGGTTGCAGTAGCGCATGACGCAATTCCCATCCGTGTTTGCGATAAATTGCGACTATTTCCCTAAACAGATCGGCGTTCTTCATCGTCAAACCGAGCCTAGCATAGTTCCCTGCTGTTGACCGCTTGAATCAGCCGCCACTATCATTCCAGCAACGCTTTCTGGAGGGTCGTGTCAGACTCGCTGTCATTTGTGCGGCATCGATGTATTTGCCAAGCCTCATTTTGATTGTGATCTGTTCGAACATTGCAAGCGGTGCGGTACGAGTACAGGGCCAGATGTCAACACTAACAATGACTTCAAATTTCCTTCGTGAATCGAAGGACCTCAAAGAACCAGCTCCTTTCTACGAAGCGCTTGCAAAAGCACTTAAAAAACGGAAAACCGAAATCGATTCGATTTGTCCTCCGTCCGATCCGGTGGCGCGCCGCATTCTCGAGGAATATGGAGCGATCTTCGTCGCCACTAAAAAGGTGACTCCACCGCCAGTCTGCATGTTCAGCAACGAAGACGAGGTCACAAAATTTCAGGGCGATGCGGGTTCTGAAGTTGAAGTGATCGGGTTCGATGAAGTTGAACTTCAGCCGGAAGCACTCAAGCGACTCAATAAGGCCCGTAAAGAAGCACAGAAAGAAGGGCTCGACATCACACCGCGCGACGGCGCCGAGGCCGCGCGGCGCAATTACGAAGACAGCGTTCGCTTGTGGAATTCGCGCTTAGAGCCGGCGCTTGACTACTGGTTGTCGAAAGGTCGTCTCACTGCCGAGCAGGTAGCTCGCTTGAGAAGCTTGCCTCTTCGAGACCAAGTCGGTGAGGTTTTAGAGCTCGAGAAGACTGGGATTTATTTCAGCAAGGACCTCTCGAAGTCGATTCTTTACTCGATCGCAGCGCCGGGCACGTCGCAACACATCGCGATGCTGGCGTTTGACGTTAACGAGTTTAATAATCCGCGCGTGCGTGAAATCATGGCGAAGCATGGCTGGTTCCAAACTGTGCTCAGCGATTTGCCTCACTTCACGTTTCTTGGTTTAAAGGAAAAGGACTTGCCAAAAAACGGACTCCGCAGTGTCGAGATCAAAGGGCAAGTGTTTTGGATTCCGAACGTCCCGGGAGTGCATCCTGGATTGGATAAGTGATTTAGCCGCAGATTTTCACGGATGAATACGGATTAGTTTTTTTCTGCCGCATGTTCATCTGTGAAAATCCGTGGCTTAATAATACAGGGGGTGCTAAACTACGGCGTCTCTTCCCCCAGCCCAAAGACAAAAACCGACGTTGCTCCAGGCCTTTTAATCCCGAAGGAAGGTCCATATGGATGTCCCCCAATTTATCGCTGGCAGGTTCAGAATAGAACGCGAAATCGGGACCGGCGGCATGGGCACGGTTTATCTTGCTACGCACCTCGAACTCGAACGCACTGTCGCGGTAAAGATCATCAAGCGCGAATGCGCTGCTGATGCCGACGTCGCCGATCGTTTCTTGCGCGAAGCGAGAACGATGGCCAAGCTGCGCCATGCGAACGCGGCGATGATCTTCGACGCTGGAAGCCTGCCTGACGGTCGTCACTTCATCGTGATGGAGTTTGTTGAAGGTGAAACTCTTTCGCAAGCTCTCGCGCGTGAAGGGCGCTTCGGGGCTTCGAAAGCCGTGAGCATCGCCACGCAGATTTGCGACGTGCTGGAAGAAGCACATCGCCTCGGGATCGTTCATCGCGACTTGAAACCTTCAAACATCCTGCTCGGCAAGCGAGGTGTTTGTGTTCTCGATTTCGGGGTCGCAAAAGTTCTGGCGTCGTCGGCTGAATCGACCTTCACGCACGCGAGCACAGGTTCAGGCCAGTTGATCGGCACGCCACGTTACATGTCGCCCGAACAGTGTTTGGGACAGCGAGTCGGCGCTCGCAGCGATCTCTACAGCCTCGGAGTTTTGTTGTACGAGATGCTCGCAGGCCGCCCGCCTTTTGTCGATCCACTTCAATCGGCGCTATTGATCAAACAAGCAACGGCGCCGGCGCCACCGTTGCCGCGTTTGCGACAAGATCTGCCTCGCCCGCTGGCACTGGCGGTTCATACTTTGCTCGCGAAACGGCCTGAGGATCGACCGCGCACGGCAGCTTTGGCGAAAGTGCTTTTGGAGCGCAGCCTCTCACAACCTGAACGTACTTTGCCTGACCCCGAACCCCTATCCGCGATGGTCGCCGCAGTCGATGGCGGCCGCGGATTGATGTTTCGAGTCGGCGCGCCGGCTGTTTTGGTGACGACTTTTAGCGCCCTGCTCGCGTGGGGCTACACGGGCCAGAGCGCTTCCGAATTACGCATACCGGACGCAGCCCTTCCTGTCGCTGCCGCGCAAGTAAAAATGACGCCAGTTTCATGGCGCAATGATGTTGCCGCCATGGGCGGCGGCACAGTCGAACGAGGTGAAAACCCCGCGCCGGTTGAGCAGTTATCCGTAGATCAGGCACGAAAGATCGCGGCGCGATTTGCTCGTGGATCCGTTGGCGATCTGGAAATTGTGGACACTGACTCAGGCCCGGCGATCGTCGTCGTAAATAATCAACGCAAGACAGGCAATACGAATTTCCTCGTACTACAGAAGCGCGCGGGAAAGTACCGGCTCAGTGCACAAGGACGGCTCGACACGGAAGGCTTTAGTCACGCGAGCTGGAGCACTGAACTGGTTGACGCCGATGATGACGGTTATAAGGAACTGCTCTTCAGCGGCAAGGATTCGAGTGAGAGCCGAAATTTGCGACGTCTAATTTTGTTTGTGCCAAATAACAAACGCACGTACTCGATGCAGATGACCGGTGAAACCACTCCACGCGGCACGCCGCGAATTCAATGGCTGTCAAATGCAGCGGGAGCCGATGCGGCCGCATATCGCACTACCCTCCGGCAAAAAGCGCGCTCGATCGTCGCCAGGAAGCGGTGACATTGTAAATCTTGTCATCCTGTACAATTTTCCTCCATCAAGATAACCTTTTCCCCACGATCAACATCAATGTCAACCATATGGAGATATCTGTGAAACGAAGTTTGGTCGTCTTTTTACTGCTGCTCACTTTGTTATCGCCGCAAAGTTTGCTGGCGCGAGTAGCAACGCCGCAGCAGCGTGCGGCAAAGCCAGGCACGGCAGCCCCGGCACCGGCGCCCGCTCGATTACCGGAAGCAAAGCTGATCAGCCACGTGCTTCCCAATGGGCTCGAAGTAATCATTCTCGAAGATCATTCGATTCCTCTGGTCACGATCGAACTGGCCGTGAAGAACGGCTCTTACACCGAACCGCCCGAGTTGAACGGCCTCTCGCATTTGTACGAGCACATGTTTTTTAAGCAGAACCGTGCGATCGCCAACGCCGAAGACTACCTGCGAACAATCGGGCAGATGGGCATTGCTTACAACGGCACCACGCGCGAAGAAGTGGTTAACTACTACTTCACCACCACCAGTCCTAACATTCGCACCGCGATGCAGTTCATGAAAGACGCGAGTCGCTATCCGCTTTTTGACGAGCGGGAGTTTGTTCGCGAGAAGCAGGTGGTAATAGGCGAGATCGATCGTAACGAGTCGAACCCGTTCTTTTATCTCAGCCATGAGATGAACAACCGGCTCTTCAGCAAATACACCAGCCGCAAGAATCCGCTTGGTAACAGGCAGACCGTTTCCGGTGCGACCACGGAAATGATGCGTTTGATCCAGCAGCGCTATTACGTGCCGAACAATTCCGCGCTGGTTTTGACGGGCGACGTCAATCCTGCGGAAGTCATGAAGATGGCGCAGGAGTTTTACGGCGATTGGCCGAAGCGTGAAAAGGATCCGTTTGTTGAGTTTCCTCTCGTTGAGCACCCGCCGCTACCGAAGAGCGAAGGCGCGGTGATCATCCAGCCGGTGCAGAATGTCATCATCAACATCGGTTGGCATGGACCATCGATTGGCAAAGACAATCCTGCGACCTATGCAGCAGACGTCTTTTCGTTCATTCTGCGTCAGCCAAATTCACGATTCCAGAGAAACCTTGTCGATACCGGTTTAGTGACGGGTGTCGATCTGGGCTACTACACCCAGCGCAACGTGGGTCCAATCTCGCTAATCGCGCAAACGACCCCGGACAAAGCGCGCGCGGCGATCAAAGCCCTCTATGAAGAAGTGGCCCACTTCAACGACAAAGACTATTACACCGACGAACAGCTCGAGAGCGCCAAAGCACTTCTCGAAGCAGACGATCTCTATTCGCGTGAGAAGTTGAGCGACTACACCCACACGCTGAGTTTCTGGTGGGCTTCGACGGGACTCGAATATTTCCGCGGCTATCTTCCGCGCCTGCGCGCTACCTCGCGCGCCGACATCAGCCGTTACATCGGCACCTACATTCAGGGCAAGCCCCACGTCGGCCTCGCTTTGATATCGAACGAAGCGCAAGGCAGGATCAAAATCACACCGGAAGAGCTAACGGGACAGTTCAACAAATAACATGATGAGTAAATTCGTAAACCAGTCGGAACAAAAAAATCGTCGACGAAAAGCTTTCAGAAAGAAGTTCAGCAACTTTTTGCTGATTGCAATTCTGGTCACTGGCGGAAGCGGCTCTTCCTTCGCGACTCAACAAAGCAAGGGGCAGGCACAGCAAACCGTTCAAAGCGTCGTTGCAAAACAGGCGGCGCTGGTGAACGAGTTTGAAGTTAATGGCTTGAAGGTGCTTTTGAAACGGCGCGAAGGAAGTTTGACAGTGGCTGCCGGTCTCTTTATTCGTGGAGGCGCAGCCAACATCAACGCTCAAAACGCCGGCATCGAAACGCTCATGCTCAGCGTCGCGACCGAAGCGACCACCAACTTTCCGCGCGCGCGTATGCGCAGCGAACTATCGCGCATGGGAACTGTGATCGGTAGCAGCTCGAACAACGATTATTCGGTGCTGTCGCTGGCTACTACGCGCATGCACTTCGATCGATCGTGGCAGATGTTTACTGACGTAGCGTTGAGACCTTCGTTTACGAAGGAAGACGTAACGCTGGTCCAGGAACGACTCGTCGTATCGCTCAGCGATGATACTGATAACCCGGATGTCTACTTGCAAAAGTTGCAGGAAAAGGTGGCTTACGCGGGTCATCCTTACTTGAACGACACGAGCGGCACACCCGAGACAGTGGCAAAGCTGACTCCGGAAGATCTGCGCCGTTATCACACGAGCCTGATGGAAACGTCTCGGCTATTGCTGGTGATTGTCGGCGATCTGAATCCGGCTGAAGTGCGTGATCTGGTGACCGCGAGTTTCGGCAAGCTGCCGCGTGGTAATTACAAACCTCAAGTAGTGCCGCAGTTGGCGTTTGAAAAGTCTTCGGTCGAAATTACTCCACGAGAGTTGCCGACGAATTACATCCAGGGACTATTCGCGGCGCCATCGTTGACTTCGCCGGACATCTACGCCATGCGCGTGGCGAGTTCGATGTTGCGCGATCGTGTGTTTGAAGAGGTACGCGTGAAGCGCAATCTTTCATACGCGCCGGATGCGTTTTTGCGAACGCAGGCTGCGAATGTGGGTGGTCTGTATGTAACGGCAGTTGATGCGAACCAGTCGATTCGCGTGATGTTGAGTGAGATTGCTCGTTTGCAGAATGAACCTGTAAGCGCTGATGACATTCATGCCGTGGTTGCGCAGTACTTAACTACCTACTATCTCGGGCAGGAGACGAATGCTGCACAGGCGGGTGAGTTGGCCCAGTATGAGTTGATCGGCGGCGGTTGGCGCAACTCGGTCGATTTCCTCGAGCGCCTGACGGCGGTTACACCGGCGGACATTCAACGCGTCGCGCAGAAATACATGCGGAATATTCGGTTTGTAGTGTTGGGCAATCCGCGAAGTGTCGATACGGGCGTGTTTACCGGACAGGCCGGGTAACACGGATCCGCGGCTTACATCGTCTCACTCAAATACTTCTCGTAGAGTTTTTGATCCAGGCGCTGCAGGACGCGAGCGTGTGTAGCTGCCATGCCG
>JAICGZ010000161.1 GCA_025922875.1 Pyrinomonadaceae bacterium | reverse complement strand
ATCTACGCCGAAGCTCTCGAGATTTGGGACCACGAACCGCTTCCGAAATTCACCACCCATGGACGCGCGCACATCGAGCAGGTTGAAGAAAATCTCGACAAGTTAACACGTCCACTCCAGGAGTCAGAGAAGAAGCGGCTCAGTGACGAAGAGATATTTGTGCTGTTAGCCGGATCGTGTCTGCACGACATTGGTATGCACCGCATCGATGACCCGGATGTTCGCGAGAACCATCCGGTCGCGGCGTACGACATGATTCTGAATTCTTCGGATCAAATCCCGATCGAGTTTAGAGAAGTCACCCTGCCGATAAAGGATCCGAATGCGACGCTGGCGATCGCCAAGATCGCGCGCGGCCATTGGACTGAGTATGCCCTGCCTTTACCGGCGGAAGATTTCATTTGTGGCAATAAGGAAGGACGCCTGCGATTACTGGCTCTGCTGCTGGCAATGGCTGATTTGCTCGACATGTCTTCCGTTCGCGCACACTACTCGCGTTCAAGCCACCGCTTTTACCGTTTAGGACCGGTGTCGGAGTTACACCACGCCAAGCACCGGTTGGTTAAGGGCTGTTCGATAAAACCAACAAGCCCCGGTCTTCAATTCGAGCTCAAATGGAGGGACAACGATGGGCTCGTGAACAACGTGAACGGTTGGGTGATGCAGTGGTTTAACGCCCAGTGCCGGCAATTACACCCGGCGCTGCACAAAGCATCTGACGGCTTGATTCAATGGGCCAAACCGTGGGCCAACGTCATCTTCGAACCACCGGAACAGCGTCCGGTCGAACTGTCTCCCGCGGCCAAACGCTTCCTCATGTTGGAGCGCGCTGAGCAAATCAGAATCAACCGCGAAGCCTTTGCCTCTCGCTTTCGCGAATCTATAGCTAATAAAGAAGCCGCCGTGTTTCTATTTACTGCGGATTCAGACTTTGACTGGCGCCAACTAAGCGACTGGTGCGAAGCCTACGGCCGCTCTCAACAGTGTCATGTCGCCAAAGTCGATGTGCGGGGACTCGCGGTGTATCAATTCGGGAGCATACTTGCTCAGATCTTGACTCAGTGGAAAAAGACTCTGCCCGTATGCTCCAGCGAAGAGACGACTGCACGTTTCGAGAGTTACGTGAAACTTGACGACACTCCCGATATTGTCACGATCGTTAAAACCGATGAAGCCGGTAACGCGTCGTTACCTGCTCTTTTGAAACTGCTCATGCTCCGCAATTCAGCAGCGGCCCGAGTTTGTTTCCTGATTTGCCCAAAGGGGAAAGGACCGGTTGAGGTCGATGACGCAACTATCGTCGCATTCGATGGATCGACATTCCCACGAGAGGAAGTTGAAACCTATTTGCAAAAGCAACATGGATTCAGTGAGCCGGAAAGTAAAGAGATCTACAACCGCATGGAACGCGCTCATGTGACGACGCGACCGGCAGACGTTTACGCGTATATAGAAGACTACTGTAAGTAGCGAAGAAATCGCTTCCGCGCGGCGGAGTATTAACGATGTCTACCACCGCACAACGCTACCTGAAACGGCTTGAAGCCGATCCTCAGGCGCGGCTCGCGCTGTTGGCGTGCTCCGCGGCGTTGCAGATTGACGACGCAACCGCGTGTGAGGCCATCGACTTCATTGCCAGGAGCAATGGATCTACGCAGGCGCTCGTAACCCGTGTAAAGAAACTGGGCTGCGTCTGGAGGGAATGGAATGGCTCCTGGCATGTAGCAGAAGACGTGCGCGGCGAGCTGGCAGCTCAGCTTCATCGAGAACTACCGGAAACTACTGTTGTAAAACTGCGCGAACTCCTAGCGCGCAGGGCTGATTCTCGTGCTGCTCAGTTAGAGCACCAGACCGATCAAGTCGCCTATCACGAGAAACTACTCGCCAATCTCGAGGCTTCGTATCATCGCCTCATCGTTCCAAAGACGGCTGAAGACGGCGCAAATATGCTCATAGAACTGTGGCGTCGCTTGCCGCACGAAGCCGCTGAGGCGTTGGCGCGATCAGCTGATTATCTCTCTGACGAGATCAAAGAAGTTTCCGGGGTGCGTGAGTTACCGGATGCGCTTGTTTTTTTGCGAGGGATAGCAGCGCAAGCGCGTGGAGATAAGCATCTCCAGGAAAAACATTTCGTTAAGATTTGGCGGGATGGCCGTCACCGCTCCCAGCCTCACTTTGTGCATGCGAAAAGCGGGCATTTGTTAGGACAGCTTGTACAGGATCGCGACCCAACGGGTGCGGAGAGGGCTTTCCGCACTAGCTTCCGATGGATGGATGCCGAGCATGAGCGGGGTCTGATCTGGTTCGATCTTGGCAAGTTCATCGCGAAAGACGACTACAGACGAGAGGAAGCATTGAAAGTCTACCGCGAGAGCCTCGACTTGCTTCCCGCTAAGGACCAGGCGCGGGTTCATTTGGAAATCGCCGCGCTACTGGAAAAAGGCGCGGCTGTTCCATCGGCTTCACAATTGATGGAAAAACAGCGACCGGAACACGAAGTTCCGATACCCGAACCAGTGTTTGACGAAGGAGAAATATCGCCTGAGAAGTTGCGGCAGCGAGTGGAGGCTGACATGCATGAGTTTTGTTTGGCCTACGTTCGCGGCCGAGGCAACACGGTAAGGACCGTGGCGTTGGTTGGTGAACTGTACACGCGGTTTTTTGAAGTCGGCATTATGTGGAAAGATGAGGCAGAGTTTTTTGTTTACGTGGCACGCCTGTTGAGGCGCACACTCATGGACCACGCTCACAACTATCCGACTCTACACATCGAGATTACCCAAGGTACGAAACAAGCAAATGCCTTCAGCACCCGGCCGAAGCACTATGTGCTGGATTTGGACGAAGCCTTCACGCGCTTGGAAAAGATCGACCCCGATCAAGGTCGCCTGGTGGAGTTGCTTTTTTACGCGGGGTTATCGCCGGCACGGGTGGCAGAATTGCTCAACGTGTCCGAGCCTTTCGTGTCGCGAGAATGGATATTCGCAAAAGCCTTCCTCTTTCGGGAGGTAGGAAGAGCGAATGCTGTTCGAGATGGAATTAACCTACCCACGGTAAAAATTTCCCGAAGGACCCTCTCGATGCAATTACGATGAGTTCGCGTGACACAAAAAGCGGGGAAAGAGCGACGCGGGCCTCCGAAGGTATCACTCAACTGCTGAAAAGGTGGGAGCGTGGTGACGAGAAGGCGCTCGATCGTTTGATGCCACTCGTTTACGACGAACTTCACAGGCTCGCGACAGCCTATTTGCGTCGCGAGCGACGCGAACACACCCTGCAGCCCACCGCGTTAGTCAACGAACTGTTTTTGAAGTTCTTTGATCAACGCAGCATGACGTGGCAGAACCGAGCCCAATTCTTCGGAGTTGCCGCGCAAATTATGCGACGCATCCTCGTAGATCATGCGCGGGCGCATTATTCCGCCAAACGCGGCGGCGATCGGTTGGTCGTATCGCTGAAGAATTTGGCAGCCTTCGGCGCCCAACCGGACGCGGATCTATTGGCACTTCACGACGTCCTCAATCGGCTGGAGGAAATTGATCCAACGCAGTCGCGCATCGTGGAACTCAGGTTTTTTGGTGGACTCACCATAAAAGAGACCGCTGAGGTGATGAGTATTTCGCACGCTACCGTGGAACGGGAGTGGAGAATGGCAAAAGCCTTTCTAAAACGCGAATTAACGAGAACGCGTGGGTCTTATTGAGGGAATAACGGCGCGTTTTCCGCGTTAGTAGCAGTTGCCCTTACACCCAAGGATCCTCTCAAAGAATCAACATGATCACCCATGATAGCTGGCTACGAATAAAAAAGATTTTCCACGCCGCTCAACAACTTATGCCAGAAGCGCGGCCGGAATTTCTCGCTAAAGCTTGCGGCGACGATCAATCGCTCCGCGAGGAAGTCGAGGCGTTGTTGGCGGCCGATGCCGGGAACGACGATTTCCTGGGTGCGCCAGCGTACGAATTTGCGGCGGGCATGCTGGCCGATGAAACTGAGTTTTCGCCCGGTCAAAAACTAGGCCGCTACACGATTTTATGTCTGCTGGGCGCCGGCGGTATGGGCCAGATTTATTTGGCCCAGGACTCTCAATTGGGCCGCAAAGTAGCGCTCAAACTCATCGCCCCTGAGTTTGCCAGTGATAGCCGGCGTGTTATTCGTTTCGAACAGGAAGCGCGCGCTAGTTCTGCATTGAATCATCCCAACATCTGCGTGATCCATGAGATTGGAACTACGGAATCGGGCCGGCATTTCATCGCCATGGAATACATCCAGGGGACTACTGTGCGCGAAAGACTGTCGCGCGGTGGGTTCAGTTTCTCGGAAACGTTGAATGTCGCCCTTCAGGTGTCCGCCGCTCTTGCCACTGCTCACGCCACCGGTATCGTCCATCGCGACATCAAGCCGGAGAACATCATGGTGCGCCCCGATGGCTACGTGAAAGTGCTGGATTTCGGCTTGGCGAAGCTACTCGAGCTCCCATCGGATCGCGACGGTTGGCAGCGAAGTTCGACCAGGGTTGTGACGGAGACGGGGACGCTCATGGGAACGGTCAAGTACATGTCCCCCGAACAGCTTCGCGAAACGGAGCTTGATGAACGCGCCGATATCTGGAGTTTGGGTGTGGTCCTCTATGAGATGTTGACCAACTCGACACCATTCGAGGCCCGAACGTTTAGCGACAGTATCGCGCAGATTCTTTCACCTCAACGAGCTCCGCTCAAGTTTCCGGCTGACGTACCCGTACGTGTTCAGCAAATCGTGGCGAAGGCGCTGGCGAAGGATCTTTCCGCCAGATATCAAACCATAACGAAGTTGGCATCTGATTTGAGGAAGGTCCAACTCGATTGGCAGCGAACCAACGGAACTGATCCAGCGCTGGTCTTGAGACCTTCGGTGTTCGCGCAACTAACTCGACCGTTTGCCCGGATAAAGTCGCAAGCAGTTTTTACGGCAGACTTTTTGGCTGGTGAGATCCGTGCACATAAGACGGTGGCAACGTTTGCTGGAATCGCGAGTGTCCTTGTTTTGCTGTTTTTCTTGCCAGGTCTCCTGCGTCCAGGCCCGCCCACTGTTTTGATGGCGAATCGGCTCACGCATATGGGTACGACGGTCCTGTCGGCGATCTCCTCGGATGGCAAACTCCTGGCCCATGCGGAGCAAGCGGAAGGAAAGCAGCGCGTGATGCTGACTTCAACCGCGAACTTTTCGAACAGGGTTCTGGTCGAGGCGGCTGATGTCACCTACCTCGGAATCACGTTCTCACGGGACAACAACGAGATTTACTTGACGCGACGAGAGAACGGCCGCGGTGTTCTGTACCGGTTGGCGCTTCCTGGCGCCAGGATGGTCCCGGTAATGGATAATACTGTTGACAGTCCCGTCACGTTTTCTCCGCAAGGGAACCAGTTCGCGTTCGTTCGCCTCAACTCGGCGGCGAGTGAGTATTACCTGATCGTGGCGAATGTCGATGGCTCTAACGAGCGGATTATTGCAACCCGCAAAAACGGAGACACGCTTTCTGTATATGGGGCTGCGTGGTCGCCCGACGGTCGCACCATCGTATGTCCGGCCGGAAACTGGCAAGACGGTTTTCATGTGACGTTGATCGGATTCGACGCCAACACTGGAGCGGAACATCCGATGGAAGATCGATCCTGGTTTTCAATCCTGCAGGTGGCCTGGATGGACGACATGAGTGGGCTGGTCATCAGTGCACGGGAACGGCCCACGAGTCAGCATCAATTGTGGCGGATCACATATCCCGATGCCGCGGTTCGCAGACTGACTAACGATCTGTCCGAGTACGAAGGCGTTAACCTGGTAGGTGAAAACATCGTAACGGTTCGAATAAACAGGTCGTGGCAAATGTGGGTGACCAGCGTCAACAACTCTGCTTCCCCAGTTCAGATCACGACTGGAAACGGATTCAGTTACGGAATGACCTGGACGCCCGCCGGAAAGATTGTGTACTCATCAGCGGCCCAGGAGAAACTAAATCTTCTGCAGGTTGATCCTGACGGGTCGAACCCGGATCAACTTACGCTCGATGCAGGCGACAACTACAATCCGGCAGTTTCACCGGATGGGCGTTACATCGTGTTCGCATCAAATCGCATGGGAAGCTTCAACATCTGGCGAATCAACAGCTCTGACGGTAGCGAGCCTAAACAACTGACGTTCTCCGACGGCAATTTTTACCCGTCGGTGTCACCAGATAATCAATGGGTCGCCTACGATAAACAAACGAATTTGAAACTGAGCATCTGGCGAGTTCCGCTTGAAGGCGGTGATTCGACACCTTTAGTCGACGGGTATCGGATGCCGGCATTTTCGCCCGACAATCAACTGCTTGCGGGCCGCTACGACCACGAGTCAGGTACGAGAGATGTTGCTATCTTCTCGTCGCAGGGTGGCAAAGCGCTCAAAAAGATCGACGAGATTCCGGTAATCGAATGGCAGCGTATTCAGTGGATCAACAACCATACCTTTAGTTTCATAAACAACGTCGGTGGTTTCGCTGATATCTGGAGCTACGATTTGGATACTGGTGAGATGAAAAAGCTCACCGACTTCAACGCTAAACAGATTCTGGCGTACGCGTGGTCGCCCGATCACAAACAGATTGCCTGTCAAAGTGGATTGACGATCAGTGACGTAACCATCTTCAAACCAACCCCTCAACAACAGTAAACACAAAGTAAGCCCGTCACTCTAAGAGCAACGGGCTTACGTTTAGCAGAACCGGCATTGCGGGGAATGATGCCAGAGTACGATCTGAATGACCGTCTGAGCCAAGCCACGAGGTCCGGGGAGAAGAACCTCGTTGGTCCAGCATGATTAGCAGAGTTACACGGACTGCTGCTTACTGTCAGTTGGCGGCGGCGTGTACGTTGGTCCCGGATCCTCACGATTTTCCGGATCGCATCCAGGGGGCTTAATACTGGCGACCTTTCCGCTCGTGAGATCGGCGTCGTCAATAGCCTGTTTCAATGCTTCCAACAAATGATCCCGCACGGGCGGGTGCATTGTCGCGAGTATTTCGTAAATCGCGTTAAGGGCTCGAATTAGCTTCCAGTCTACGCGACAGAGTTCGCCGTTAATTCTTTTTTGGCCATCAAAATGGGCGTCTAAACTGTATTCCATGAGAATCCTCCTAACCGGGTGCGCCGGCTACGTTTGGTGAGTTTCAGATCTGGCACCTAAATGAGAGTGTAGCCGCGTGTGAAGTGTTGCCGCGCGGTCTTAAGCGCTGATTCTGAATAGTTATGGGTAATGGACTGGCTCGCTTCAGCTAACGAGCTGCAGGTGCTGGGAGCTGAGTTGCCTAAACATCAAGCCTTGCCGCTGGTCCAAAACGCCGCTGGGCGATAACTCCTGCTTTAAGCCACTGCTACTAACGCGGAAAATGGGAAGATCTTCCCTCAGGATGGAGTGAAAAGCAGAACAGCAACCCGGGGGCGTTGGGTTGCTGCTCTGCTTTGGGGAGACAAGCGAGCAACGAGTTGTGACAGCAACTCCTTCGTTTGACCTGGTACTTGCTGCGCAGCTTTCCCTGCAAACCGGGGCTTCCTTCTCCGGTTTGCTCAAACTGTTTACTCGAGCCCCGTCCAGTGCACTCTTCACTATTGCTAGTCGCGTGCCACGTTATCTCAACGTAAAACCCGTCGAATTTGCGGCATTCAGATCCGTGGTTGCTATCCGATCAGATAACGTGCTATCCGATCGGATAGCCGATAGAGTAGACTTGCCCGAACAGCCTGGCCGTCAGCTTTCAACAACATGAGCCCGCGACTAGCAGCTATCTCAGGAAAACTGAAAGGATCGATCTTCACCATCCATGAAGATACGTTCGTGATCGGTCGCGAAACCGCCGCCAACGTCTGCATTGCCGATGCCTCAGTTTCACGACGTCATACGAAGATCGATAAGCACGACCACAGTTTTGTAATTACGGATCTCGAAAGTCTCAACGGCACGTTCGTCAACGACGTGCCCGTCAAGTCGCGCATCCTGCAACACGGCGACCGGATCAGAATCGGCGACTCGCAGTTTATCTTCCTGACGGAGGAAGGCGACATAGCCTCGCGGTCCAGTGAAGTCAACCTCGACGAAGCGCAAGTCGTCAGTGGGCCGACGATGCAGATCCGCATCGACGATGCGATGTACCTGATGGCGCGCGACCTGAGCGCGTTGATGAAGGTCAGCACCAGCATCAACGCGATTCGCGGGCTCGACGATTTGCTGCAACGGCTGATCGAGCTGCTGTTCGAAGTGGTACCCGCTCAACGAGGCGCGATTCTGTTGACGACCAACGACTCGCTCGATTCGAGTGTCGTCTTCGGTCTCGATCGCGCCAGTGGAAAAGACAAAGCCGTCAACGTCAGTCGGACGATCGCGCAGCAGGTGCTTCGTGACGGCGTCGCATTGATCGCGAACGATCCCGCCACGCAGCCGACGCTGTCGTCCGAAAGCCTGATCCAGGCGCGGACGCATTCGGTGATGTGCGTGCCGCTCGTGATGATCGATCACAAGCTCGGCGTGGTCTATCTCGACACGACGATCGCCGGCGATCATTTCAACCGGGACCATCTGCAGCTCGTCACGGCGATCGCCGGTATCGCCGCCGTTGCAATTGAAAACGCACGCCATTTCGAGTGGCTTCAGAACGAGAACGAACGTCTGCTCGCGGACGTCAACATCGAGCACAACATGGTCGGCGAAGGCCCGGCGATGCAACGCGTCTATCACTTCATTTCCAAAGTCGCGCCGACGGATTCGACGGTCCTGATCTCTGGTGAAAGCGGGACTGGAAAAGAGCTCGCGGCGCGGGCGATTCATCGCAACAGCAAACGCGTGCATAAACCGTTCATGGCCGTGAACTGTGCGGCGCTGACTGAAACACTGCTGGAAAGCGAGTTGTTTGGTCATGAGAAAGGCGCGTTCACCGGCGCGTTTTCGCAGAAGAAAGGACGCCTCGAGATCGCCGACGGCGGCACCGTGTTTCTCGACGAAATCGGTGAACTGACTCCGCCGCTGCAGGTCAAACTCCTGCGCGTGCTGCAGGAACGAGAGTTCGAGCGGGTTGGCGGAACGGTGACGATCAAAGTCGATCTGCGCGTGATCGCGGCGACCAATAAAAACCTCGAAGAGGCGATCGAAGCCGGTGAGTTTCGGCAGGATCTCTACTACCGTCTCAACGTTGTTTCGCTCGAAATGCCGGGGCTGCGCGAACGTCGCGAAGACATCATGCTGCTCGCGAGTTACTTCGTCGACAAGTACGGCGCGCGCTGCAATCGAAAACTGCTGGGTATTTCAGCGAACGCGCGCGAGCGTTTGACGGCTTACGATTGGCCCGGCAATGTGCGTGAGCTGGAGAACGCGATCGAACGCGCGATCGTGCTCGGCACCACCGACGTGATCCTTCCTGAAGACTTGCCCGAAGCTCTACTCGAACGCGAAACTTCGACGACGCAATCGACTGTCGGGTATCACGAGGCCGTCACGCAAACCAAGAAACAGATCATCTTGAAAGCGATCGAGGAAGCCAAAGGCAACTACACGGAAGCGGCGAAGCTACTGGGAGTTCATCCGAACTATCTTCATCGCCTGATTCGGAACCTCAATCTGCGCGCGCAGTTGAAGTCGACGTCATCATGAGTTCTTTTACAAACATAAACAGGAGTTAGTTGATGAGCGAATTTCAATCCGAAGAGGACTTCAGACAGCAAGTGAATACGCCGTTTCGTCTTCAAGTTAACGCGCCGAAGCCGATCGATCTCACGCTGGTAGGCGTCGAGTCGCGGCCATCTGACGCGGCCGAACAGCAGGGAATGGAACGTTTCTCCGTCTTCTTTTTAGGCTCGGCGGAGTTCTTGTTGCCGCAGAATACGTATCGGCTGGTCCATCCGGAGATGGGTGAGTTTGATGTGTTTCTGGTGGCGATTGGAAAAGAGGCAGACGGATACCGCTACGAAGCAGTCTACAATTATTTCAAGCCAGAGGGCGCAGCGAACTGACTGATCAGGAAGCCGTCGATGATTGTCCGGGTACCCATTCCATGTGTTTGTACCCGCCTAGATCCTCGATAACCACAAACCCAAGCCGTTCATAAAACCGGTGGGCGTTGTCGTTGAGCACAAACACCATGTGCCGCAACACCTTTTTCGTCTCAGTTGCTTCAGCCATTAACTGTCGCAGCAAGTAGGTCCCGACGCCGCGATTCTGAAATTGCGGTGTGATCGCGATGTCCAACAACCTGATCTGTTTCTCGTCGACTCCGACCCAGATTCGTCCCGCGGGAACACCATCAACCAGAATGACGTCGTAACGCGCATCCGGATAGCGTTGGCGGTACTCCTTGTCCTGCAGCTCAAACTGCCAGCGAACGAAAGCTGCTTTCCCTGCTGCGTCCCAGTTGACCTGGGCCAGCTCCGCGGCACGAGTGCCGCCGTAAACGGCGACAAGGAATTCCCTGTCAGCGGGAGTCACTGGACGAAGCGACACGCTGACAGGAGATTCGTTGTTGGTTGAGTCCGGCATTTTTGATCGTGAGCCCGTTGCTATTCGACGTGAGTGATCACGGCTTCATAAAAGATGTCGCCGTCATCATTCTTACGCGTGGTTAGAAATAAGTCGAAGTCGCCAAGCGACGGGTGGCTAATAGTATGAATTGAAGTGAACGGCGGCAACTCACCGGTGGCCTTGAACACCAGCGTGAAAGATTTTGTTGGCAGAGCGCGTTTGGTTACGTTCGTTGCCGGCTTGTACGGGATAAGCTTGACGAGTCGTAATTCAATCTTTTCTCCGCGTGCGTTAGGGGCTGTAAAGATGCCGTTAACGTACGGTTTGAACGTCTCTTCGGTAAAGCGAAACACCGGATCTTTCTGGGCTTCGATGGGCATTTCGGCGGCTGTTGTGGGAGTTTTCGGATCCTGACCAAATCCGTAGCGAGCGGCGGCTAATAGGAGCCCGACTGACAGAGCGGAACAGAGCCCGTCCCTCAGGAAGGCACGACGTGAATGCGGCATTTAGGTTTTCTCCTGGATCGTAAAGGTAAGACCTCTCGGGAGATAGTCTAGCTTCGGTTATTCGTACCTGCCAAGGAAATTTCGTAGAGCTCGCCGCCCGTGGTGGCCCAATAAAGAATTTTTTTTCGCGGATGGACCAGCGTGATGGTGATCTTCGGAGAAAGTTCTCGCGTTATTAGGCGTAGAGAATCCAACACACGGCCGTGGGTCGGATTAAACCGAAAGGGGTTATGGAGCCTTTATCAGGGGGTCGACTGGAAGGATTAGGATGGACGGAGATCTGCGCCTCTCCGTACTTCTTCGGAGAAAGATTTCTTGCTTGTAATTCCAGCGGACGCAAGCTAGAATCCCCCCCGCTTCAGAGTTGAAATAGCTCTTCAGTCTCCACAAGCAGGAAACACATCCTCCCGATCCAATTCCCACTTGATGAGAATCGCTCGGGATCAATGTCGAGACCCGACTCTATTGTCACGACCCGGAACTCTAATCATTTCAGTCTTTAGGAGGAGAAATGTCGGAACCTTTCCTTAGTGAAATCAAGCTTGTCTCCTTTAATTTCGCCCCCAAAGGATGGGCTTTATGTAACGGTCAATCGTTACCCATCAACCAAAACCAAGCGCTGTTCGCTTTACTCGGAACCACCTACGGCGGCAACGGACAGACCACGTTCAATCTGCCGAATCTTCGCGGCCGCGTGCCGATCTCATTTGGCAATGGCCATGACCTTGGCGAAGCTGCCGGCGCCAGTGCTGTAACGATCAGTCAGCAGACGATGCCCCAGCATTTGCACTTCCTCCAGGGCTCATCGAACGGCGGCGACGCGCCAACGGCTGTCGGCAACCTGTTAGCGAGTGCACTTAACGTGTATCGGCAACCCGATAACTTGCAGGCGCTCCGCCCGGACGCGGTAAGTAATGTTGGTGGCAGTCAACCGCACACCAACCTGATGCCGTACCTGGTGTTGAACTTCATTATCGCGCTGCAGGGTATCTTCCCGTCGCGAAACTAAAGGAGAACGAAAATGAGTCCATACGTTGGTGAAATCAGAATGTTTGCAGGCAACTTTGCCCCCAATGGCTGGATGTTTTGCGAGGGGCAGACGCTTCCAATTGCTGAGAATGAAGTGCTCTTTCAACTGATCGGAACTACCTACGGTGGTGACGGCGAAGAGACCTTCAATCTACCCAATCTTGCCAGTCGCGTACCTATTCACATGGGGACTGGACCAGACGGCGTCACCTATCAGATCGGTGAGGCGGCCGGAGTTGAATCCGTAACACTGTCCACGCAACAGATTCCGGTCCATACCCACCAGATGCTTGCTTCCACGGCGATTGGTACAGCTAACACACCTTCAGGAAACATCACCTCCCAGTCAGTTTCAGTGAAGATGTACATAGCTGAGCAGGGTGGTGCAAACGCGAACGCCAACTCGATTTCCCCTGTTGGCGGCAGTCAGCCGCACGAGAACTGTCAGCCGTTCCTGTGCATTAACTACATCATCTCGCTCTTTGGTGTGTTCCCGAGCCAAACCTAATAAGGAGGAAACATGTCAGACCAGTTTGTCGCTGAAATCCGCATTTTCCCATTTAATTTTCCCCCGACAGGTTGGGCGTTTTGCCAAGGCCAGTTGATGCCGATTTCACAGAACACCGCCCTGTTTTCACTCCTCGGTACTGTGTACGGAGGAGACGGAAAGTCAACCTTTGCATTGCCCGATCTGCAGGGCAGCGCAGCTATGCAACCCGGTCAGGGACAAGGTCTCTCGCTGCGAGATCTCGGCGAGATCGGCGGCTCCGAGACCGTTACGCTACTCGTTAGCGAAATGCCCTTCCATACACACAGTCTGGCCGTTTCAGCGGAAGTCGCCGACGTTCAGACGCCGACCGCGGACTGCAGTCTCGGTCGATCCGGAGGTGGCAGCGCTTACACGGCAACTGTCGCTAACGTTGTGCAACTCGCCCCGCAGGCGCTTGCTCCAGCCGGCGGAAGTTTGCCGCACAACAACATGCAGCCGTATCTGACCCTGAACTACTGTATTGCGCTTCAGGGGATTTTCCCGCAAAGGCCGTAGTCCTTTGAAACGTGGCCTTTAGGCTCTTAGCCGCGAGCGGTAAAAAACTGCTCGCAATGGCCCAATGTGCGCTAGAATGGCGGCAACATCTCAGCCGCCATCTGGCGGCATTAAAAAAGCAAGGCAATTAGAACTATTTATGGTCTGATAGACCTGGAAAGTTCCTTGAATCACCAAAACCTCGACCAGCGAATCGTTCACGCGATCAGTGTGAGCCGAACTGCCCAATCCGATTCCCAGGCGAGTCAACACAAAGCCGAACCTAGGAGAAACTATGAAATCCCGAATCTCACTGTATTTCTGTAGGCGCAATGTCTATGCCCTGACAGCCTGCCTACTGACGTTCTCGCTGATTAATATGCCGTTCGTTCAGATCGCCACGGCGTCATCTGGAGCAGAACGGCGCGTCAGCAATCCTAGTTCAGACTCGCAGATAACGATCGCAACTGAGAAGCCAAGTTATCGCGCCACGAACGCTCCCATTCCGGCGCCCGCTCCCGAGCCGATGATGGTACCCAACATCACGGCAACCAAAGTGGACGCGCTTATCAGTGACGATGGAGACGGCAAGGCCGATCCGGGTCTAACCGAAAAAATCGAGTACACCGTCACGATCACCAACAACGGCACCGACGCGGCCGACGTCGTCTTTAGCGACGACATCGACGATCACACAACGCTCGTGCCCGGCAGCGTCAACACGCAGCCCATCGCCGATCCGGACACTTACTCCGCGAGCGGCAACATCGCGATCTCGCTGGCTGCCCCCGGCGTCCTGACCAACGACCGCGATCCCGACACGGGAAACAATTCCGGACTCACCGTTAGCAAGGTCCAGGGAGTCGGCGCCAACGTCGGCGTTGCCACTGACACCACGGCCTCAGGCCGCGGCGGTGTGAAGGGTTCAGTAACCCTGGCTGCCAACGGCAGCTTTACTTATGAACCGCCGCCGGGATTCGTAGGAGCCGATACGTTCACCTACGAAACGAGTGACGGCACCAAGACCGACACCGCGACGGTGACGATCAACATCTCCGGCATGGTGTGGTTCATCAGCAACAACGCCGGCGGATCGAATCGCGGCACCTTCAGCAATCCATTCACGACTATCGCTTCGTTTAATACTGCGAATGCCGGCACCGGCGTCGCGCCCGATCCAAAGAATGGCGACATCATCTCCCTGCGTCTGGGCACCGGCACTTATTCCGAAACCGACGGCGTCAACCTGCGCGCGCAGCAGAGGCTCATCGGTAATGCAGTTCAATTCAACACGGTGTTTACAGCGGCTACCGACAGCATCGCTGCGTACAACACGTTTGCGGGTGGGACCACCGCTGCTCCGGTCATCAACACTTCAGGCGGTCACGGTGTTGACCTCTCAACCGATAACCACGTCCGTGGTTTGAACGTCAACAACACTCCCGGCTTCTTCAAGATCAACGGCGCGGCCGT
>JAICGZ010000160.1 GCA_025922875.1 Pyrinomonadaceae bacterium | reverse complement strand
TATCCCGGCATCGTCGCGGCCGTCAGGGAGGTCCATACGGGCAAAGAGTCGGCACGGACATGGCGCTTCGTCGAGGATGAAGAGCTGGCGCGCGTCAGAAAGGAGTGGCAACACGATGAGACCGTTTAAGTACACGCGAGCGAGCGATGCCGCCGCGGCCGCGCGCGCTGTTGCCGCAAATCCTGATGCAAGGTTCCTCGCCGGCGGGACCAACATTCTCGACTTGATGAAAGAGGACGTCGAACGTCCGAATGAACTCGTTGACCTGACGCGCCTGAAGCTCGCCGAGATTACGACCGCGCCGGGCGGTGGCGTCAGCATCGGCGCGCTCGCGAAGAACACGGACACCGCTAATCATCCCCTCATACGCAAGAACTATCCGCTCCTGACACAGGCCATCGTCGCAGGCGCTTCGGGGCAGCTTCGCAACATGGCGACTAACGGTGGAAACCTGATGCAGCGCACGCGCTGCCAGTACTTCTACGACACAGCGATGCCGTGCAATAAGCGCGAGCCGGGAACGGGCTGCGGTGCGCGCGAAGGCTTGAATCGCATTCATGCGATCTTCGGTTGGAGTGAGAAGTGTGTCGCCACGTATCCGGGCGACATGGCGAACGCGCTTTACGCGCTCGAAGCTCAAGTGAGAGTCAGGAATGCATCCGGGCGCGAGCGCACGATACCCATCGGCGAGTTTCACCGCCTGCCCGGCGACACACCAGAGAAAGACAATAACCTCGAACACGGCGAACTGATCGTGGCGATTGATTTGCCGAAGTCTAACTTCGCGAACAATTACTACTACTTGAAAGTCCGAGACCGAGCGAGTTACGCCTTCGCTCTCGTCGCGGTGGCTGCCGCACTTGAAATCGACCGGGACATCATCAGGCAGGCGCGCGTCGTCATGGGGAGCGTGGCCCACAAGCCCTGGCGTAGCCAGGAAGCGGAAGCCGCACTTTCCGGAAGACCCGCCTCAGAGGAGAACTTTCGCAGAGCAGCCGCAGCGGCGCTCGCGGGCGCAAAGCCGCTCGCGCATAACGCTTACAAAGTGGAACTAGGGAAACGCGCCATCGTGCGCGCCCTGATGCGCGCGGCGAAGCTTATCTAGACTGGGGAACCGATATGCCGAGATACATTGGGAAAGAGATGAGCCGGGTGGACGGCGTGGCTAAGGTAACAGGCCGCGCGAAGTACGCAGCCGAGTTCCGCGCGCCAAACCTCGCTTACGGTTTCATCGTGCTGGGCACGGTGGCGAAAGGCGCCATCAAGAGTATCGACACGCGCGAAGCCGAGCGCGCGCCGGGCGTCGTTCGTGTCTTCACGCACGTGAACGCGCCGAAGCTCGGACCCAAGGCTTCGCACGAGCAGGCGCCGCCGCGAGCACAGGAGGAGCAGGACAAGTCGTTTCGTGCGCTCCAGTCAGACAAGATCTACTTCAACATGCAGCCCGTGGCGCTCGTCGTCGCCGAAACCTACGAACAGGCGCGCTACGCCTCGCGCCTTGTCAAAGTTACTTACAACGCGGAGAAGCACACCACCGACACTGAAGCTGTGCGCGAGCGGGCGCGTGTACCAAAACAAGGGCCGCCACCCAAACCGCGCGGCAATCCTGAAGAGGCGATGAAGAATGCGGCGGTGAAGGTCGAGGGCGAGTACCGCATTCCGATCGAACACCACAACCCGATGGAGCCGCACGCGGCAGTCGCCGTCTGGGACGGCGACAAGCTCACGATCTTTGACAAGTCGCAGGAAGTCTACAATGTGCGCAAGCACCTCGCTTCGAGCTTCAACATCCCCGAGACGAACGTGCAGGTCATCTCGCCGTACGTCGGCGGCGCCTTCGGGTCGTCACTGCGGCCCAACTACTATCCGTCGCTCACAGCGATGGCGGCCCGCGAGCTCAAGCGGCCAGTCAAGGTCGTTTACACGCGCACGCAGATGTTCACCGGCCACGGCCATCGACCGTACACCATCCAGCGAGTCGCACTTGGCGCGGAGCGCAACGGTAAGCTCACGGCGATGATCCACGAGGTTGTGCACAACACCTCCACCTTCGAGGAGTTCTCCGACAACACCACCGGCTTCACGCGCCAGGTCTACGCCTGCCCGAACCTCCACGCTCCGCTCAGGATTACTGATACAGATCTCAACACGCCGACGTGGATGCGCGCGCCCGGCGCTGTCAGTGGCATGTTCGCGCTCGAGTCGGCGATGGACGAGCTGGCGTACGCGCTCAAGATCGATCCGCTCGAGCTGAGGTTGATCAATTATGCCGAGCGCGATCCCGAGAGCGGCAAGCCGTTCTCGAGCAAGGCACTGAGAGAGTGCTACCGGCTCGGGGCGGAAAAATTCGGATGGAAGAACCGCAAGTTCGAGCCGCGCTCGATGCGCGATGGGCGTCTGCTGGTTGGTTGGGGGACGGCCACCGGTATTTGGGGCGCATTCCAGATGCCCGCCACTGCCAGAATTACATTCCGCCCAAACGGAACGGCCCACGTCGCCAGCGCGACAAGCGACATTGGCCCAGGGACGTACACCGTCATCACGATGATCGCCGCCGAGTACCTGGGGTTGAGGCCTGAGCAGGTCGAGTTCGAACTCGGCGACTCGAAGTTCCCGCGCGCTCCTGCGCAAGGCGGCTCCTGGACCACGGCGAGTGTCGGCTCGGCTGTTCATGGCGCCGCACTGGCCGTTACCGCACGGCTGCTTGAGTTCGCGAATCGGGAAGCAAACTCACCGCTGAAAGGCGCGTTGGCTGCTGATGTAGAGATGCTCGATGGTCGTCTGCGACTCAAGAGCGACGCGTCGCGTTTCGTCAACATCGCAGAAGTCATGAAGCGCAACAGTTTGAACGAGATCACAGAGACCTTTGAGTCGAAACCATCGCAGGAGCGCCGTAACTACGCGACCCTCGCGCACGGCGCGCAGTTCATCGAGGTGAAGGTGGACCCGGACATAGGACAAGTTCGAGTCACGCGTGCGATTGAAGTAACCGCTTGCGGCAAGATCATCAACCCGAAGGCGTCGCACAGCCAGGAGATCGGCGGCGTCGTCTGGGGCATCGGCATGGCCCTTCAGGAGGCGACCGAAATCGATCATCGCTTTGGTCGCATCATGAACCCGAACCTTCAGCATTACCACGTGCCGGTCAACGCTGATGTTCACATGATTGAGACGATATTCGTGGAGGAGGACGACACGGTGGTGAATCCGCTCGGAGTTAAGGGAATGGGTGAGCTTGGCATGGTCGGCATCCCGGCCGCAATCGCCAACGCCGTCTTCCACGCCACGGGCAAACGCATCAGAGAGCTTCCGATTACGCCCGACAAGCTGCTGTAATATGTTGCGCGAGCGAACGCCACAATGATCGAACGCAACTCGATGAATGTGGGTGCGGTGATCCTCGCGGCTGGATCATCTTCCCGCATGGGAAGTCCCAAACAGACTCTTCAATTCGAAGGCAACAGTCTGCTGAGACGCGCCGCACTGGCCGCGCTGGGTGCGGGGTGCCATCCCGTCGTCGTGGTGACGGGCGCACATGCAGAGCTGTGTAGACGCGAGTTGAATGGGCTCGATGTGCGTGAGGCGTTCAATGCTACCTGGGAGACCGGAATGGCATCGTCGGTCCGCGTGGGCATTGAAGGTCTAATCAGCATGGACGCCGGCGTAACCGCAGCCGTGCTTTTGTTGTGCGACCAACCTCATGTCACTTCACATGTCCTTTCAAATCTGATCGCAGCGCGTCACACCACCGGGAGATCCGTCATTGCCTCAGCCTACGGTGGAAGTTTCGGCGTGCCGGCCCTCTTCAGCAGAACACTGTTCGCCGAGTTGACGGAACTGCAAGGCACATCCGGCGCGAAAGAGATCATCAAGAGACATGCATCGAACGCGCACTTCTCATCCTTCCCGGAGGGTAGTGTGGACGTAGACACTCCGGATGACTTAGACAGGATTGCCGGATTGCAGGATTGACACGATAAGCAGTTTACGGCGACAGCCGTGATGATGTTGGTGGAGGAAGGAAAGTTGAGTCTTGACGACAAGATCACGAAATACTTTCCTGATGGTCCGGAAACCTGGCGCAATATCACTGTTGTGTAACTAGAGGAAAGAGAAATTGAATTCGCTTCAAGCCGCAGAGCTTTGGCAACGCGGTGAATACACCATCAGCACGGATCGTTCCCGCCTCGATATAAACCTTATTCACGATTTCATCAGCAATAATTCTTATTGGGGGAGCGGTCGCGCACGCGACGTTGTGCAACGCTCGATCGAAAACTCAATGGCGTTTGGTGTGTACCTGGGTGAGCAGCAGGTGGGATTCGCGCGAATCGTAACAGACTATGCCACCTTCGCCTGGGTGGCGGATGTTTTCATAGTGCCGGAACACCGCGGGCGCGGATTATCAAAGTGGCTCATGGAAGTCATCATCGCGCATCCCCAGCTACAGGGATTTCGCCGGTGGGTTTTAGCGACCAAAGACGCACACGGATTGTACGAGCAATTTGGTTTCATCAAATTGCACCGTCCTGAACGTTGGATGGAACGACCCGATCAGAACATGAAAGAAGCTCCGGATTACTGGCAGCCGTAGAACCGCTGCGAATCCAGACATTGTCCAAAGACTCCGCCAGTATTTGAGCTTTGCCTCAGTCGTATCTTTAGCGGCGCAATTGTAGGGGCGGCCCTCGGTGGCCGCCCCTCTCACGAAGAATCCGCAATTTAAACGAGGGGCGGCCACGGAGGGCCGCCCCTACAATTGCGCTGATTGCGGCCCAGGCGCGATCATCGTGAGTGATTAGACTTGTGAAAGGCGACAGCTAATGAGAACGAATGCAATCCGAATGATGTTGGTGTCGGCAGGTGTCGCGATCACTTCTGCCGCAACGTTTGCAGCTACGCAGGAGGCGAGACGGCGGAAATCCGCTCCGTGGCACATCGTGGCGATTAGTTAAATTTCAAGGATCCGATGAGACGCGGACAAGCGCGAGGTGTGGTCCAGGATCGCTTCACGATCAGATCGTGAACGAGGGAGCCATGGTGCGAAACTTCGTCATCAAAGATGGACACTTGTTTTTATCGGGGATGGACGGCGGTGGGTATTACGAATTGGAGCCGATGCCAGCAGGGAAACGATAACCTTTCAAACTACGCATCAACGATTGCCGGAATCATGAGGTCGTGCCAAAATCCTCACCAGCTACTCACGTCACGGAATCTCGGCTGGGCACCAAGCAACTCCCGACAACCAGCTCGCGCGTGTGGTTGTGTCTCTCCCTCGAGACGCTTCCGTGATCTGTTCTGCGAAAGGGTTGGGTATGACTAAGCGCACTATCATGGTCGTGGAAGATTACGAAGACACACGCATGCTACTCAAGTACGGACTGGAACAGTTGGGTTACAGTGTGCTGGAAGCAAGCAATGGACAGGATGCCGTGGAAATCGCCGCTCGCGAACATCCGGATCTGATCCTCATGGACCTCGATCTGCCGATTCTTGACGGCATCGCCGCCACGCAGCAGATACGGCAACAACCAGAGCTCGAGCACGTGCCTATTGTGGCAGTGACGGCTTATCCGATGTCATTCACGCATGTGAAGGCATTCGCCAAGGGTTGTAACGAATACATGCCAAAGCCCATCGACATGGAGAAGTTGGAAGAGCTGGTTAGCCGTTATCTCCAACCTTAGAGACAAATCCAGCCGCTTGCGCTATCATCGCGCTTCGACTGAAAGGCGTAACTCACTATGGTCTCCTCCGCCCGCCAGGCAATCGCCTGCATTCTCCTTATCTTCAGTGCTTTGGTCTATGCGCGCGCGCAAACTACGGCTGAAAAAGGTCCGAATTCCACCATCGCTGGCAAGGTCACAGTCAAAGGCAAGGGCGTCCCCGGAATCGGCGTCAGCTTAACTCTGATGGAGGCGTCCAATGCTTCCATGACGCGACATAGAGGTGTCACCGACGACCAGGGGAATTATCGAATTACGAACGTGCCACCGGGAAAATATACGGTGATGATTGCCGCGGCTGCTTTTCCTCCGACTGACGATTTCACGAGTCAAAAGACGGTTATCGTCAACAAGAGTGAAACTATCGAGGACGTTAATTTCACTTTGATGCGCGGTGGTGTGATTACCGGGAGAGTTACAGACCCCGATGGGAATCCCCTGATCGAAGAGGATATCAATGTGATTCCCGCGAACACGCAAGATCGTCATTCCTATCCCGGGCATAAGACAGGACGAACGGACGACCGCGGCGTCTACAGAATTTTTGGTCTGCGTCCGGGACGCTACACAGTTGCCGCCGGACACGATACAAGTCTTGGCGGAGTGCGGGGAAGGGCTGGGTACCTACGAACTTTTCACCCGGATACTACAGAAGCTGCTAACGCAATCGTAATTGAGTTAGACGAAGGAGCCGAAGTTGCAAATGTTGATATCACTGTCGGGCGAGCCGTAGTCAGGTACTCTGCCAGCGGGCGCATCATTGATGGCGAGACTAACCGGCCATTGGCGGACATACCTTATGGCGTGCACATGTTTGTTAACTCTAACAGCAGCTCTTCAATGACGACTGGAGCTGTTTCCAACAGTGACGGCGAGTTCAAATTGCGCAATCTCGGGCCCGGAAAATATGCCGTCTTTATCGAGACTCCACGGAACAGTGAATGGCGAGCCGATCCGGTCCATTTTGAAGTGACCGATCAGGATGTAACCGGATTGATAATCAAGAGCTCCAGAGGCGCCAGTGCTTCAGGTGTAGTTGTTCTGGAAGGAACGAATGACAAAGCCGTTTACGCGAAGCTCATTAAAGGACATCTCTACGCACACGTAAGGAACGATCGCGACGAAAGAGGTTCCGCTCCAATAGCTAGCATCAATCCGGATGGAAGTTTTCGAGTCGGTGGCTTGCAAGCCGGGACTCTGATTCTTGGGGTTAGCTACGGAAATTCTTTCAGAGTCGTCAGGCTAGAGCGAGATGGAGTTGTTTATTCTCAAGGTGTGGAGATCAAGGAAGCAGAGCAGGTTACAGGGTTGCGAGTTATCGTCAGCGAGACCAACGGAACAATTCGCGGAGTTGTAAAACTCGAAAAGGGCACGGCAAGCGGACATTTCAGGATTGCGGTGAGAAGGCTTAGTGAGAATGAGGCTGGACCATTCAGTTTCGGTTCCGGTGACTCGCCGGAAATAGACACTCGCGGCCAGTTCGTCGCAGAAGGATTGCTTCCCGGCACCTATGAGATAACCGCTGCTTACGCACCGGACATGCGCACTCCCTGGCGCCGGACGAAGCAACAAGTCGTCGTTACCAACGGGACCGTGACTAACGTCACCCTTACGATCGATCCCGATGCTCCTGTTCCACCCAGACCTTAGAACGTGATGTATGACGGGTGGCCCACGGAGGGCCACCCCTCCAAATCGTTCGCTGATCGCGAATATGCCATGCAATCAAGCTCGTAGATTTGCTTTGTAGGGGCGTGGCCGCCCGTTTCGAAGGAGTGACTTTACGGTGAAGGTGAAATTTCTTCCTCGCGTAGCGTGCATATTATTACTGCCGGTCTTGTCTTCGCTTTGCGTGGTCGCGCAACAGACAGTCGGAACGTCGAACGCTGATTCGATCACCGGTAGAGTAGTTAACGAAGCCGGTCAACCACTGCCAAACGCAGCCGTCTATGTGCAAGCCGTCGGTATCCCACGCGTGAGTGAACCAGCAACCACAGATCGCGATGGGAGATTCAAGGTGACTGGCTTGCAGCCAGTGCCTTATACGATCCATGTCACTATGCCTGCATACGTGAGTCCTTCAATTCTCGATCCGGAGAGTCGTTCAAAACAGTACAAGGTTGGCGATTCAGTGACATTTGTCCTAATCAAAGGCGGAGTCATCACCGGAACAGTCAGGACGGCTGCGGGCGATCCGCTAGTCGGGGTTAATGTGCGCGCGCGAATGATACGCGACGACAAAGGCAGGCGAATAGGCCCCGGGCTTATGCTCCACCAGATTCCCACTGACGATCGTGGCGTTTATCGGATTTATGGGCTTTTGACGGGAACTTATATCGTAGTAGCAGGTGGCAATCAGGGCTTTGGTTCTCATACGGGCAGTGCTTTTGAGGCTGATATTCCAACCTATGCGCCTTCTTCAACGCGTGATACAGCGGCAGAAATTAGTGTGCGCTCCGGTGAAGAAACTACCAACATTGACATTCGTTACCGCGGCGAGCCCGGCAGAACGATCAGCGGGGTCGCGCGCCGAACGTCAGTGGCAGTTGACCATTTCGGGGTGAGTGTAAGTTTATCTACAGCAGGTGCGCCTGACTCAAGCCAATCCTATCACCAGCAATCGGAGAATTCGGGATTCGTGTTCTTTGGACTCCCCGATGGAGACTACTCTTTAACTGCGCAATCCCATGTCGAACGCGGAGAACTGGAAATTTCAGAGACAAGGTTCATCAAGGTCAGGGGCGCCGACGTCGAAGGGATCGAATTGACAACCAAGCCGATGGCTTCGATTACAGGACGTGTGGTTTTGGAAGAGTTGAAGGCGCCTGAATGTAACGACAAAGACCGTCCGGCTTTTAAAGACACGTTCATCTCGGCCTGGCACAGGCAAACGGAAGAAGCTAAAAAAATACCGCAATTCATCTGGAATGCCGGCCAGCCGGCTTCTGCTGACGCTCAGGGGAATATTAAGCTGCGAAACCTGGCGAGCAGCCAGTATTACTTTGCCGCACGCTTCCCGGCGAAATTCTGGTACGTGCAATCGATCACATTAACGGCGCCAGGGAAGGTCAAACCTATTGATGCAACGCGAGTTTGGACCAGTGTAAGCCAGGGTGAAAAGCTTTCCGGATTAACTGTCACACTCGCTCAGGGCGCTGGTACATTGAACGGACAAATCGCGTTGCGAGAAGGTGAAACTCTTCCGGAAAGAATAGCGGTGTACCTGGTTCCTGCTGAAAAGGAGCGGGCCGACGACATTTTGCGTTTCTATGGTGCGGCAGTGAGTCGTGAAGGAAAGATTGCGATGAACAGCATCGCGCCGGGGCGTTACTGGGTATTGGCCCAAGCTGTGACGGATGAAGCTGAGGCGCCGATACGAAAACTCCGTTGGCCGGATGAAACTGAGATGCGCGCGCAGCTGCGTCGAGATGCGGAAGCGGCGAAGACCGAGATCCAGTTAAAGCCTTGCCAGAACGTTGTTGATTTCAAAGTGCCGGTTAGACAAGATTGACAAGATTATCAGGATTTACATGTAAATCATGTCTAATCCTGTCAATCTTGTAAACGGAGGGGTGGCCACGCGTGCCACCCCTTATCACTTCGAGATTACCGCCGGCGGCGCGTTGTTGAACGCAACTGGCGAATCTGTCGTTTCAGTTCCGCGATCTCTTTCTGTTGTTCCTTGATCGCGTTGAGCATGGTCCACAAAATCGGATCGCTGTTGACCATCAAGTAACCATTCGCGTTCGTCATTACGGCTTCAGGAATAACCTTCTGCACTGCCTGCGCTCCGAAGCCGATATGTTCACCCTCTGACTTGATGCCCAGGGTATTGTTCGATCGGTACTCGTACCGCACCGGTTGTAACTGCATCACTGCTTTCAATCCGGTGTTGAAGGAGCCCTTGATGTTCTTCAACCGCTCATCGGAGAAGACTGCCCACGTTCCACCAGTGGTTTTGCTTGCGTTGCCGCTCACTGAGAGAGCATCTGTCGGTGCACTTGTCCCGATGCCGACGTTTCCGCCATTCGGGTTTAGCAGGAGAGGTTCAAAATTGGTGGCCACTTTCGAAGCCTGAATCCAGCCCGATTCAATGGCTGAATCATATCCGAAGCGCAGTTGCCTGTTTGTATCCGCAGAGTCGGTGATTAAAAACTGGCCCACGCTGGTAAATGCTGCGGTTGCGGAATTCAAGTGAAGAGACGTTGATGGACTCGCGGTTCCGACGCCGACACGGCCAGTCGCCGCGATGTCGATCGAACTCGTTGGCGCGCCCGGCCGGATGCGGAAAGGCAAACGCGAACCACTGGTAACATCGCGCACGAAGAAGTTTGCTTCATTGCCGGCGACGTCCCACGTTTGTGCACTGAAACCGCCCGTATTGTTCTGCTCGAAACGAATCGCGGGCGTGTCGCTGGTGTTCGCATGCATATCCAACACCGGCGTTGCGGTCCTGAATCCGACCTTACTATTACTGGCTACTCTGAGCGAATTAGCGCTCGCGCCTGCCTCAACTGCCAGGACGATCGTTCCCGTTTCACCGGTTCCGCCTGTTCCCTGATCGACAATACCGAGGAAACTGGCGCCTCCGCTGGGCTGGTCGTTCGCTCTTATCTGCCAATTGTTGGTGGCGAAGCCGGCGGATACGCTCGTATCGTCGAACTGTAGACGCGTGTTGTTTTCTTTCAACCTGATCGTGTCAGTGCCGAAGCTTTCGGTGGAAACGCAATCGAGACCGACGCATAGGCTTCCCTGAACGACCAGATCGTCAGGTATAACCTGCGTGAAGAACATGAAGCGCGGGTGATGTCTTTGAATTTTGTAAGATGTGCGGCCCGAGGAAACAACAGGAGCTGCTGATGCCGATTGTTCAACGATAGCGCGTGCTGACGCCGGTTGTTGAATCACGGTGCGTGCTGTTTTGTTTCCTTCAGTGGCTCCAGCGATGATGACCGAGCCATTCAGGATTAAAAAACTACCCGACTGTACGGCAGCTTGCGCCGGCAATGCACCGCGTCTTCGCAGTTCGCGGTGCACTTCAGCTACGTTGTCTTTCTCGCGAGCAGCTTTGAGTGCTTCTTTTGTTTCCGTGGAGATGATTGGTGTTACGCGAAGTTCATAGGTGTATTGACCGTCGGGCAGTCTCTCACCTTTTGCTTCAGTTAACTTGAATTCCGGTGAATTGCCGGACTTGAATTCTTTGGTGAACGCCACGCCGTCTGGTCCAATGACAGTCAGAGTCACGGCCGCGTGCGGCATACCGACGTCAAACCTGACGCCTGATCCGGTGTTGCTGATGGTGGCGAAATTGTTTCTGTCTTCGTTTGCTTGGCCCAGAACTGAAACAGTGAAAGCGGCAACAACAAACACAAATGTGAGCATAGAGGGTAGATGCTTTAGATTCTTCATGGAAAAGCCTTCCTTAATCGGTAAGGGTCACCGATGGTCTAGAGAAAAAGGTGGGCGAGGTGAACTGAGACAACAGTGCGTATATTAACTACAAAGATGCGAAAGTCAAAAAAATTTTTTTGGCAAAGATCATTATCCAACCTGCGAAGCAGGTGCGAGCATAAAGCCTGGGGCGCAAGCCCCAGGAAATGAATAAAAAAGAAACGCCGAGCCCGCGAAGCGAGCGGTAGCTGGCGCCCCGTTTCACGGGCTCGCATCGTTTGCTGTCGATCACCTCGCGCTTACGCCCCAGGCTATATGCTTCCGTCCGCTTCGCGGACTTAAATAGTTGAACAGTTACCGCAACTGGCGCATACTGCGGCCACTATGAAGATCCTCCTCTTACTTTCTCTTCTCTTGAGTCTCCTTATTCCGTTTCAAGACCCCACTACGAACGACGGTTCGCCATTAACAGTGAGCAGTTTCAAATGGTCACGCGCACGGCGTACTGTGGAAACTGCGGCAGTTGAAGGAACAACTCCGGCGCGCGCAATGATTCCGCAGAATCGGAACTTTGCGCGAAACGCACGAGCCAATGACCCGCACGGAGTTAGAGATCCAAACGCCGATACACTCGACGGTCGCAGTGCTGCGTTAGAGAAGAGCGTGGCGGAATCCAGGGCGGCTAAAACAGGGCCGCTGGACGGCTTTGCGTATCGCGTCAAAGTGAAGAATGTCAGCGAAAAGATCGTAGAAGCTGTTTTTTGGGAATATCAGTTTCGTGACCCTGCGAATCCGGATCTGGTTGCGCGTCGACAGTTTCTCTGTGTTGTGAACATCGGGGCCGGTAAAGGGAAGGAGCTCGAGGGGTTCAGCTTGTCAGGCCCGAGCGATGTGGTGGACGTGAAAACGCTCGCCGATAACTCCGCGAACCCTTTCAAGGAAAACGTCTTGATCAATCGAGTCGAGTATACGGATGGTTCGGTCTCGCAGAGGAAAACCTGGAATATGGCCGAAGTAAAGGGTAGCTACGATCGCGTGCTACGCGAACAGTGGCTACCCGGAATGTGCAAGTCACTTTGATTTTGTGCGTTTGTGCCTTTTTTGGGCTAATGAACGTACTCGAAACGCGCAACGTCTGACTCACCCAGAATCACGACATCGCCCGCATTCAACGAAGTCTCAGTAACACGCTGCGACTTCGGATCGTTTACAAATGTTCCGTTGCGCGAATTCTGGTCGGTGATCACGACGCGCCCGCCTTTCACACCAATCCACAAATGCCGTTTTGAGATTCGCGGATCACCAATAACGATCTGCGACGACCCACCATCGCGTCCAATGAAGTCTCCATCAGCCTTGATCTGAAACTGCTGTCCCGACAGTGGGCCGGAGACAAACTTGATCGCTCCGTAATTGTTGAATGAGTCGCCGTCAGCCGTGATTGCGACTGTTCGAGAGAGATCGACCGTCATTCCCTGATCGCCGGCTAGAACGTGTGCTGGAGGAGAAGGAGTAGCGGCTTTCTGCGGCGCCGGCTTCGCATAACTCGGAGCAGGTGACGGGAAATGAGCAGCGGGCGAAGGTGCAGGTGTCGGTACCCCATGGCCCTTGTCGCCTGATGGTATCTTACCTTTGCGGCGTCTACGCGCGATCAGAATTGCCGCGACGATAATGATTAACAGGATGAGGATGAAGAAGAGAACACCCACAATGGCGGCGACAATCCAAAAGGGGAAACTGGATTTCTCTTTACCTTCAGCCTTGAGCTGTTGGCTGCTTTGGACCAGTCGATCGACTTCCGAGTGTTGCGGAAATAATCTCTTTACTTCTTCAAACTTCGGAATTGCCGATGAGTAGTACGCGTTCCAGTAGTAATCCAAACCCTCGCGCCACGCTGTATCAGTTGGACCTTCAGTGTTTGACGCGCCCGCGCTCTTCACATACTCCATCACTGTGTTGGAAGGCACGATAAAAGAGAAGCCCGACACTTCCTGGCCGTTCACAGTGTCGCCACGAAAGGTGAGCAGACCGATCACTTCGTTCGCATCGTTCAATACTGGTCCGCCGGAGTTTCCGTGCGTCGCTGGTGTGCTGGTTTGGAGAATCGGAGCGCCACTTGTAGCCTGTTTCTTCGCGGAGATCTTGCCGTCGTTAATGGTTGCTTCGAGCGCTGACCTGCTGCTGAGTAGTCCGGAATTGAATGTGTCGGCGGCGCCCGGATAACCGATGACGGTCACGTGATCCTGGAGTTGGACTCGGTCCGAGTCAGCGAGTTTAAGAATGGGAGCATTTTTGACTTCGATCTTGATGACGGCGACGTCTTTACCCTGATCGTTGCCCTCGCCGGTTGGTGCGCCGTAACTCTTAATCTCAAACGGAAACGCACTGCCATCAGGAATAATCACGTGGTGAAAAAGCTGGAAGCTTTGCAGTTGGCTGTGCTGATCAATGAAGCTATGGTTCAAGCTTCTCGGGTCCTTACCAAGTTGCTGCGCGATCTGTTGAACCAACTGCCAGAAGAGCGCCTGCTTCGCCTTGTCTTCACCGTCCCTGGTGGTCGAAACCACGTGCGCATTGGTAGCGATATAACCATTGGAGCTGATAAAGAAACCCGAGCCGAGGGCTATCGTGGAAACGTTGAAGACCTGACCCTGGTACCCGGGTGGTTGAAACAGTATCTGTCCCGCTGCGCCGTCGACGATACGAACTACCGAGGGTTTACTGTACATTGCAAGGCGTTCGCCGTCCGAGACGGCGTGCACGACGAAAGCGCGTTGGGTGGGAAGCAGTGTAGCGGCGACCAAAAAAGCCCCGGTCGCGACAAAAAGCAGTCTGCGCATAAAGCAAGCTCCTTGGGGATTATGATTAACAGTCGGTTTCAATTATTGAACGCCTTGAAGAAGATTCAGCGGCGACTTCTGATCAGAACAAGATGGGCGCAAGGCCTCCGCAGTGTTGCGATAGTGTGCTTCTAAAGGAATTCCAAACGAAAGTCAATCGAAAACAGACTGTGGTTTATGTAACATTGGGCGTACCGTAAATGAACGACCCGGTGAGTTGAGCGTCCCACTTTTCACGGTTAATGATTAATATTGGCGGGAAGAACGTCATAATACTATGACTCAATTTGGCACGTTGCTTGCTCGATTAAAAGAAAGCTTTGCTCAGGTTAGGAGGGATAGAAGCGTGACAAAGAAGATTTGCTTGTTGTTAATGATGTTATTGCTTGTGGGTGTTGGCGCCGCGACTGCCCAAACTACGACGCAAGCCCCGGATAATTCCGAAATAACCACCACAGTCGATGCCGATGGCACACGGACTGAAACCCGGACATTTCGCAATAATTCGCGGATCTCTAAAGTAACTGTCACCACGCGCAACGGCGTGAAAACCGTGAAGGCAACTGCAGTGAACGGTAAAGAGAAGGTAGTTGAAACGACTGAGGACGTGCTGCAAGTCACGGGCGACAAGGTTGCTGACGCAGCCGGGTTTGTGACAGACACGGGTGGAGCGGTAGTCGACCAAACAGCGGACAAAGCTAAAGACGTAGGCGAGAAGGCTGTCGATACCACCAAGAAGGCTGGTGAAAAGGCGGTCGACACCACCAAGGCAGTCGGAGAGAAGGCTGCGGATACCACTAAGAAGGTTGGTGAAAAGGCGGTCGACACCAGCAAGGACGTTGGTGAAAAGACGGTCGACACCACGAAGGCTGTCGGGGAGAAGGCTGCAGATACCACTAAGAAGGTTGGTGAAAAGGCAGTCGATAAGAGCAAGGACGTTGGTGAAAAGGTGATCGACACCAGCAAGGACGTTGGTGAAAAGACGGTCGACACCACGAAGGCTGTCGGGGAGAAGGCTGCAGATACCAC
>JAICGZ010000159.1 GCA_025922875.1 Pyrinomonadaceae bacterium | reverse complement strand
CGTGGATCGGGCGAGGGGGGCTCGACACCTTTTCCCCAGGTCATAGTCGCCGCAAACTGGAAATGCTGGTAGTGGATGCGTCCCAGCACTGCATATAGAAAACCAGCCGTGCCGCCATCTGTCACTTGGAGGCGGCGCAAGCCATAGTTGCACCACCGCTCAGCCTCATCAAACTTATCTATGCGAAGAAATGTATCAGCGAGTCCTTCAGCACACCGGGCCACTCCCATGCGCCCTATGGGATCATCGATGGTGTCGTATAGCTTGAGAGCTTCTTCCAAATATTCAATAGTCTTTTCCGGTGTATGCTGGATTTGGGCTCCGATCACTAGGTCGTTCGCCAGGTTTTTAATAGAGGCATCCGTGTCTTTATTTTTGAGTACGGCCTCATTTTGGAAGCGCTCACGTGAGTAATCAAGCGAGAGATCCTGAAGCCGGCGAGCTTCATCCATGCTTCCTTCTCTGCCGGCGATGTCTATCCGGAACTCCATCATGAACATCCATCCCTCGCGTCGATCAGGGATTGGATCATCGGATCCGGGCAGGAAAAAAAATGGAACAAGTTCGTAAACCAGTCTTTTCCATTCTGAAGCTTCCGTTGGCCTCACGGTGAAGTAAAACTTGAGAGCCCGCATGCAACTGATCGCGGATGCCCAGAGTTGAGTCGCAATTGCGGCTTTCCTGGCGCTGATCAGATTAAAGTAATGAACCTCGATCCAGCGCATTACACGGTTTTCACCTTCCAGGTACGAGTCCGCCATTATCCTTGCGAACACACCAATGGCGCCCGCAAATGCTTGTGTGGCTCTTTCTACAGATTCAGCGTAATGTTTGCGAAATAGTGAAGCGAGATATTGCGGAAGAACCGGATGTATCGAGTAGACACCTCTATCCAAAGATGTCAGAAAACCAAGGTCAACGCATCTATCGAGGAGCTCTATTCGTTGCGCTCGAGTTAGACCACGGACTTCAGGTAGACACCACGGAGTGTCTGGTGTGCCCATTGAACCAAGGAAGCTGGCAGCAACCGTTCCTTCAAAGAAATGCAAAAGCGCGACTTGCTTTTGCTCATCCGGCGTGAAGGCGCTTAGTAAGGTGTAACTCAACGCTGCACGCAGCGAATCGCGACCATCCGTTGTGTCGTCCTCAATTAACGTCTCGCCGGTTCGTAGCCGGTCCACAAACGACTGAATCTCAGGTCCGGTCTTCAGCCCTTCGCGTAATGCCTGGCTGACCAGCACAGTGATAGTGAGCGGATTGCCGGCAGTGAAGTTTAGCAACGGCATCCAGTCCTCAACGTCGGTAAAAGGTCGGTTGTGTTTTTCAGCGAGTGCACGAGCAAATTGAACTCGTTCCTGCATCCGCATAGGTGGGACCGCAACGCGTTCCGGCAAATCATTCAGCCAGTCACGCTCTTTGCGTCGTGAAGTCAACAAAAACTTCGCCTTTGTTTGTTGTGCGTCACGCAGAAAACTTCCTAAATCCTGCTGTTCGGTCTCGTTCCATGGTGAGTGCGTTTTCGATGGAAAACCAGTTACCGATTCTACGTTATCCCAAATCCATAGAACCGGAACCTCGTTGAGGACGCGCAATGCAGCTTCTCGTCTCTCTTCGACGGTGAGCGCCAACCAATTGATGTTCCATCTTTTTAGAACGTCGTTGAATTGTGTGCCGATTGTCTCGTTTAGCACCTGGGCAAATGGCTTGTAGTGCTCAAAGGAGGTGAATAGCACTGGGCCTTTTATTCCGCCCGTCAGCTTGTACCACCGAGCGAACTCGGCCGCGGTGGATGTCTTGCCGCTACCGGCGAAAGCATGCATTAGAACAATCGGGTGAGTGTCGAAGGCGCGGTCAACTGCGAGCAGAGTTTCATCGCGGCCGAAAAAGCCAACCTCAGGTCGTCTATCTAATTCTGGTGGAAACCCGGCCGTAGGCAGGACTGCTGTTTCAGCCGCCGTGATCTGTACATCCTGTTGCTCACGAGTTGTGGAAAAGAGTACGACTGACCCAACTTCAAAAATTATGGGCACGATCCAATCACGTAACGGTCGCGCCTGGTAAGCAATTTCACGTTGCGGTTGATCATAGAGAAGCTGGCGTCCACGTGTGACTGCCTCACCCAGCGATTGGCCGCTCGCCAAGGACGCGTAGAGATGGGCAACAAACTGCGCAGCGGTCACCACGTAGACGTTGTAGCGCATCGCCACGACTCCCGCGACGCCAGCATTGACCACTTCCTGTGCGAGCGAGCCAAATCCACGTCGCTCGACGTGAGCGCCATCTCTCAACGGCTCTGAGCCAGTAGAAGAGATCGGTGCATCGGGTGGCTCTTCATGTGCTGAACGGCAAGCGTTAATTACTAAAACAGGCACATCGGTGGTAGCGAGCAGTTCTCCAATCAATGTTCCATGTATGAATTCGGCCTTGGTTTGAATGGCCTCATTCTCGAATACCAAATAACCACGATTCTGGCCGCTGCCGTCGAGATCGCCATACGTTCCATGGCCATCGAAATGTACGACGTGGTAAGGCGCGCCGTTGGCTTTTGCATTATGAAGCACAGTCTTCAATCGCTCGTAATTTGGAGGGCGCAATACATCGAGTTGGAATGCCTGGCGGGCGCTTTCGTTCAACCCCCTAATAAGACGACTGGCGACCGAGCGAAAGGGTATATCGTCGTCACGGTCGGGACGACAAATCACGAGAAGAATCCGTATTGGACCGGAGTTTGATTGAAGAAGCCGGTGAGTCTCTACTGTTTGGTTAGGGGTGCGTACGAAGGCGCGAGACTGGACCGCAACCGGTGTTTTGTCTTCTGGCCCGCGTAAAAGTTCCCAGGGTAATGCGGTTGTTTGTGTTGCGCCGGTAACGATCTCAATGCGAGTGTTGGCGAGATTAGGACGTACCGCAGCCCACAACTCCCGCCCATGGTCGTTGCCTTGAAAGAGCTTCCGAAAAAGCTCGACCCCTAAGTCTGCAATTCTTGACTCGATGCGAGCGGCTATCTTTGGTGCAGGGTCAGCAGCGTGTTGAAGATAGTCCTCGAGGTACCACCGAAGATCTTCACGGTCTTGCGGCGTAAAGACAAAGCTGAATTCCGCCGTAGCCGTTGCTCGCGTCAGGCCTTGATCTTCGAAACGAGCTTCCACGCGGAATCTATGAGCATCGATTTCCGACTGAGTGAGACGCAGAAGCATCATGTTAATCATGCCTATCCTTACGGGCTTAACAGGATTATGAGGATTAACATGATGTTTGTGCAAAGCCCTCCATTGACACCCTCGTCAATTCTGATTAAGGTATCGCTGCTCCAGCCCAGCTAAAATCACCTCCCAATTGCGATCCCAGGGTTTGTAAATTTCCCCGCTGTTCCTCTCTCTCAGAGGTTCGACTTCAGCACGTGTGTGTCCAATGCACGTGCCCGGTGATCCATTCAAAGGAGACTCACAGAAATGAAGCGAAGTTTTATCAATCGCTGTATAGCGATTGCCATCATCATCTTCCCCCTTCTGCTTGCGACCGCTTCCGACGGCTCTTCGCAAACCAATCGGACGAACAAGGAGTTGCCCTTGAGAGAACTATTGAAAGCGCCGGGCAAATTAGTGAGTCAGGCGAAAGCTGATCGGCCCGGCAGTGACTTGAAGCTGACCGGTTACCGTGTCGAAGAGTTACAACTACCGCGAAGTTTGACGGTGGAGGTGCGCGGTCAGCAGGTCGCCGTTGACTGCTTTTGGAGGCGTCAATCTCAATAACGTTCGATCGGTGCAATTTACGTTCGACGAGCGACTTCAGGGTGGAGTTTTGATTACTGATGTCGCCTTCGCCTCGGCTCCGCAATAGGGATTCGAGCCATCCACAGATTACCCAGATTAATCTGCGTATTAATCTGCGTAATCTGTGGATGGCTCTTTCCACTTTCGGTTTTTGAATTGTCTTTAGAATTTTGGCTTACAACGAACGTCGCGCCAAACAGGGGACTTAACTAAGTCAAGTAGTTGCACGATGTTACGATCCAGAGTCTCACAACTGATCGCTTGGAATAATCATTGCCTGCCGTCGAAGCGGCCCAACCTTCGAAGTTTTGCACGTACAAACAAGACTTTATCTCCGGGTCGTCAGTTTCCAGTCCAGTCCAATCCAAAAAACGACGTGGCCGCCAGTCGTTCAAAAGGGAGATGCTTATGATCAGAGCAACACGAATTCTGATGCTTTTGACAGCACTCGTCGCATGCCTTTGCTGTCCCGCCTTAGCACAAACCTCCGGATCAATCTCCGGCGAAGTCAGAGATGAAAAACAGGCAGTCATCTCCGGCGCAACCGTCACTATGCGCAACATCTCGACTAACGAGTCGCGCACGGTGCAAACCAACGCGGATGGTCGCTACCACTTTGCGAGTGTGCCGGTAGGCGCATACGAGCTCAGTGTCGAGAGCACCGGTTTCGCGAAACATCAACAGTCGGGGATCACGCTCGCACTAAACCAAAGCGCAGTGGTCGACGTCACGATGAAACCTGGCGCCCTGCAGGAAGTCGTGAACGTCATCGAAAACGCATCGATGTTGAATACGTCAACCCCCGAAGTCGGCACGCGTTTCGATGAGAAACGTTTGGCTGAACTTCCACTGGCGACAACTCGCAGCGTTTATAACATTGCGTTATCGGCTCCGGGCGTAAGCCAGATCAATTCCGGCCAGAGCCAGTTCGCCGGCGGCACCAACTTCTCTTCAAATGGCGGCCGAACTCGCTCCAACAACTTCATGATCGATGGTCAGGACAACAACAACTTCGGTGTTGCCGGATCGACCATTCCCCTGAACAATCCTGATTCGATTCAGGAAGTCAGATTGGTAACAAACCAGTTCAGCGCGGAATACGGCCGCAACTCCAGCGCCGTCTTCAATGCCATCACGAAAAGCGGTACGAATGAGTATCACGGCTCGGGCTTCTGGTTTCACAACGACAACGCGCTGAACGCCTGCAGCAACACGCAAAAAGCCGGCGCGAACGGTTTCTGTAATCCAAACGCAACGAATCCAACCCGGCGCAAAGCTCCGTTCCGCATCGAGAACCAGTTGGGTGGCACGATCGGTGGACCGCTGCACCTGCCGCGTTTCGGTGAAGGTGGTCCAAGGTACATCAGCGGAAGAGACAAAACCTTTTTCTTCTTCTCGCTGCAACGTTGGTGGGATCGCCAGCTCGGCGTCGGACAAGCTCTAAACGGTGCTCCGACTGCGGCAGGCAAAGAGATCATCAATGCGGCAGCCGGTGACCTGCCGCAGGTACGAGCGCTGCTCGACTTTCTGCCGGCAGCCGCAACTCCGCTTGGCCGTACAGCCAGCTTTGTCCGTAATGGACAGACTTTCGTTGTTCCACTCGGATCGTTGAGCGGCTCTCAGTCTTCAACCTACGACGATTGGCAGACCTCGGTTCGTATCGATCATCGTTTCACCGAAAAGCACACGCTCAATGGCCGGTACTTGTTCCAGGATGCGGGTGCATTCGGCAGTATTCCGGGAGTGGCGGCATCTCAGATCACGCCGCCGGGATTCTCTTCAATCGTGCCTTCACGCACACAAGGTGTAAATCTGCAATTCACGAGCGTGCTCTCGCCGAAGTGGATCAACGAGATTCGTGGTGCTTTCCTGCGCAGTGCGTCGGCAACGCGTGCGCTGGATCCGCGGTCAGAGCAGATTCCCTCAATGGAGGTAGTTGAACTGGGCTTGAGTGGCTTCAATGCTGGTCCAACACGCACCGCGATCGGACTCGGCGTAAATCTCCCGCAGAGTCAGGTGCGCAACACCTACCAGTTGCAGGACACCATCTCCTACATAACCGGCAATCACGCGTGGAAGTTTGGGGCCGACATTCGCCGCAATCAGCTACATCAACTGTTCAAACCAACAACACGCGGACTACTCGAGTATGCCTCGCTCGACTTCCTCGTGAAGGACTTCGCGACCCGCGCAAACATCAACAAAGACTTGCCGGGAACTGCGCAAGTGCTCCACAACGATTGGCACGATTTCTTCTTCTTTGCTCAGGACGAGTGGAGAATTAGACCAAACTTCACCTTGACGCTTGGAGTACGGTACGAAAACCCGGGCCAGCCGATCCAGGACCTCGTCGACTTCAATCAACCGGTCCTCGCAGCGGCTAACAACGATCCCCGGTTCGTGTTGCGACCGGTACCGGGACGCGATAACAACAACTTCCAACCACGTTTAGGTTTCAACTGGAACCCGCAAACGAGCAGCGATGGGGTGCTGGGTTGGTTAACAGGTGGAGATAAGCTGGTCGTGCGTGGAGGCTTCACGCGTACTCACGACTACGCTTACACAAACATCGCGCTCAACATCTGGAGCTCTTTCCCGTTTGTGGCCGCGGTGTCGTCATTCCCAACCACTTCAACGTTGCCTCTAGGCGCCGCGCCCGTCGACTGCACGCTGACCCCGCGCCCGCCTGCCTGCGTCACTGTGATTCCGAATGCATTTGCGCTGCTACAGAATCCGCCGTTCGATCCCGCCACAGTCAACCGGACGATTGTGGATGAGAATTTCCACATGCCGGTGTATGACTCGCTAAGTTTCGAATTGCAGCGTGAATTCACACGCGATCTCGTGTTGCGTGTTGGTTATGTCGGCACGAAAGGTACGGGCTTGTTCGAATCGGTGGATGCCAATCCGACGATCATCGGCTGCACCGGCGCCAGCGCTGCCAACAATTTCTGCCGAACGATACCGAACCAGGGACCAACCCGTCTGCGCACGAATTCCGGTATGTCGATCTATCATTCGTTGCAGACGAGTCTCGAGAAACGGTTGAGCAGCGGATTCAGCGCGGGACTTCACTACACGTACAGCAGTTTCATTGACACGATGTCGGAAATCTTCAACGTGTCGTCAGGAGAGATCGCTGTAGCACAAGACTCTTACAACCGGCGAGCGGATCGTGCACGTTCGAGTTTCGATCGTCCGCACCGCATAGCCGGAAACTTTGTGTATGAGTTGCCGTACTTCCGCGATCAGAACGGTTTTGCAGGTCATGTGCTTGGCGGATGGCAGCTCAACTCGCAGTTCTCATTGCAGAGTGGTTCGCCATTCACTCCGCTTAACGGTTCCGATCCGGCAGCCGCCCTCGCCAGCATTTCAGCGCTGGTGGGCAATGCCATCAGACCGAACCTGAACACGAACCTCGATCTTTCCTCGATGAGTGTTGAGGACATACTCCGTGCGGGCGGACGATCGTTGTTCACTCCGATCACTGCTGCGCAACGCATTGGCAATGTGGGACGAAACGTCCTGCGTTCTGACGGAATCAACAACATTGATTTCGGAATCCTGAAGAACACCCGGATCGGCGAGAACCAGCGTTTGCAGCTCCGAGCTGACTTCTTCAATTTCACTAACTCTCGAGACTTCGGTATTCCCAACTCGACAGTTACTTCGAACAACTTCCTGAATCAGTGGGGGACAGACGGCGGCAACCGGCGTATTATTGTCGGTCTACGCTACGTGTTCTAAGATTTCGGGAGGGTAACGAAATGGTAAGGCCACGGATCTTCACGGACGAACACGGAGTACACTCGTGTTTATCCGTGGGGATCTGTGGCTGCGTTTTATTCCTCTTGCTGGGCGCCGTGACGGTTCGCGCACAGGAAACAACAGCCAGCGTCGAGGTTGTCAAAGCAAGCTGGAGCAAGATACGCATTGGCTGGGAACGCGATCCGTTCGGTGGTCCACTCGAGAACTTCGACGAGATGCGCTCGCGCGCGAGAAACGAACGCCGTGTTGCACAAGGCGGCGGCGAACGCGCCAGGCGCGAGGCCAAAGCGGATGAAGCCAACCTCGCGAAACAAAGAGAGAAGTCTCCGCCGAAGTATTATTTCATCTATAAAACCAAGATTAAGAACAATCACACGTCGGCAATCACACAGATTGACTGGGACCACGTTTTCTATGAACGTGATACAGACAACGAGTTGGGCCGGCAGGAGTTCACCAGCGACGAGCAGATCGGACCAGGGAAGACGAAAGAATTAACTGTTACTGTAACCTCACCACCCACGCACACAGTCAGTGTCACCTCGCTCAACCTGGAAGAGACCAAGCGATTCACGGAAAAGATCGTGTTGGTGCGCATCAAGTACGCCGACGGTCGCGTGTGGCAAGCGCAGTAGAGCCGCAAAAAAGGCACATAAAGCACAAAATAGGAGAGACAATGCTGAAACTCACATCATGTTTCAAACACCGAGAATTGCCTTCGCGATCGTGAAGTAAATGATCAGCCCCGTCGCGTCGACGAGTGTCGTAATCAACGGCGCTGAGAGCACTGCCGGATCGACGCCCGCGCGTTGCGCCATGATCGGGATCAACGCACCGACCGTTGTCGACCAAACACAGATCGCAAACATCGTCACCGAAACCGTGAGTGCAAGTGCCGGCGGCGCTTTCCAAAGCAACGCCTGCCCAAACGCGATCGGCGCAACCATCAAACCAACCAGCATGCCCGTCGTCGCCTCTCGCATCGCCACGCGCCACGCATGACGCACGCCAACTTCACCCAGCGCAAGACTGCGTATCACCGTCATCACCGTTTGCGCACCGGCATTGCCACCAGTACCGATCAACAACGGAATGAAGAACGCGAGCGCGACCACAGCCGCCAGCTCGTTTTCGAAGCGATGCAGGACCGCACTAGTTAATGTGCCCGCGACAAACAAGAGCAGCAGCCACCCAATCCGTTTTCGCACGACGCGCAGGATTGGGTTATGGAAATAAGGCTTGTCCATCGCGCCGGGCTCGACTGCCGCCATTCGCAGGATGTCTTCAGTCTGTTCCTCGATTAAAACGTCAATCACGTCGTCAACTGTAACGAAGCCTACAACGCTGCCGTCCTGCTCAACCACCGGCACTGCGAGCAAGTTGTACTTTCCAATCTTCTGCGCGACGACTTCCTGATCGTCGAGTGCATTCACAGTCACGGGTTTGCGGCGAACGATCTCGAGCAGCGGTCGATCGAGTTCCGCCATCACCAGGTCGCGCAACGACACGGCGCCCACTAAGCGATCCGTTTCCGGATCCATTACGTAGCACGCGTAAATCGATTCCTTTTCACGCGCGACCGCGCGAATGTGTCTCAACGCATCGCCGACAGTCATCTTCGGATCGAGACGCACAAACTCCGTGGTCATGATGCCGCCGGCAGTGTGGTCCGGATACTGGAGCAGATCTTCCAACTCAGCGCGCACTTCCGCACTGAACTTCGGCATGATGCGATGACGTTCGTGCTGGCCCATCTTTTGGATCACGTCAGTGCGCTCGTCGGCAGAGAGACCTTCGAGAATTGCGGCGACGCGAGCAGGCTCTAATTGTTCGAGAATAGCGCCGCGGCGGCGCATCGTTGGCTGGTCACATAGTTCGATACACCGTGTGAGTGGAAGCATCGAAACGACAGCAGCGGCTTCGGAGAGATTGAGTTGATTGAGCAACTCCGCGAGATCTTCAGGTGGGAGATCCGAAACTTCTGAACCAATGCCGACGAAGCTTTCATCCAGTCGAAGCTGAATGCGTTCGAGTAGCTGCTGCAGATCTTTTGAGGTGGGCATGCGAGCGCTCTCCGTTGAAAGGGCCTCGAGAAGTTTTCCCGCAAAGGCGCAAAGAAGCAAAGATTATTCACTACTCACACGCAATACTTTTCTTTGCTTCTTTGCGCCTTTGCGGGAAAACTTCTGTGGTAAGACTAAACCTGAGCGCTGATAGTTTCCTCAGCGGCAGGATTCAATGCAGCTTGAGCAGCGGCAAGGCGCGCGACCGGAACACGGAACGGCGAACAACTGACGTAGTCGAGCCCGATCTCGTTACAGAATGCGATCGACTGTGGATCGCCACCGTGCTCGCCGCAGATGCCCACTTTGAGATCCGGCTTCACGCTGCGCCCGCGCTCCGCACCCATTCGCACCAGTTGCCCAACACCGTCTCGATCGAGCACCTGGAACGGATCGTCTCTCATGATCTTCCGTTCGATGTAGTTCGGTAGAAAGCGGCTCGAGTCGTCTCGGCTCAACCCAAACGTAGTTTGCGTTAGATCGTTTGTGCCGAAAGAGAAAAACTGCGCGTGCTGCGCGATGCGATCGGCCATCAGTGCGGCGCGAGGCAACTCGATCATCGTTCCCACGAGATATTCGATTGTCATCCCGTGCTCGCCCATGACCTGCCGCGCGACTTCGTGAATCAACTCCGATTGCTGCCGCAACTCTTCGCTGACAGACACGAGCGGCACCATGATCTCGAGCTCGACCTTCTTACGTTCGCCCTGCACCTGGCACGCCGCTTCGAACATCGCGCGACACTGCATCCTCGTCACTTCGGGAAACAGCAATCCCAAACGGCAACCGCGGAAGCCGAGCATTGGATTAGCTTCGCGAATACGATTGACCTGGCGCAGCAGCGCTCGCTTGTGATCGATCTCGTCGAGCACATGGTCCATGTCGATCAACGTGCCTGCACCTTTTAGTTTCATCTTCAATTCGGCGAGCTCATTGCCCAGCTCTTCCGCGTTCGGCAGGAACTCGTGAAGCGGCGGATCAAGCAGGCGAATCGTTACCGGAAGTCCGGCCATTTCACGAAAGATACCGATGAAGTCGCCGCGTTGCAGCGGCAACAACTTCTCGAGCGCTTTCTCGCGCGCGCCCACGCCTTCCGAAAGGATCATCTCGCGCATGGCGGCGAGTCGTTGATCGCCAAAGAACATGTGCTCGGTGCGGCAAAGGCCGATGCCTTCCGCGCCAAACTGTCGCGCCGTCTTCGCATCGAGTGGCGTGTCGGCATTTGCCCGGACGCGCAGCCGCCGGAAATGATCCGCCCAGGTCATCAGTTTGTAAAAATCATTTCCGAGCGTCGGTTGAATTGTTGGTACCTGCCCGAGAAACACGCGGCCGGTTGAACCATCGACAGTAATCCATTCGCCTTTGGTGATAACAGCGCTGTCAACAGTGAACTGCTGTTGACCGTAGTCGATATTCAAAGCATTGGCGCCGCTGACGCAGGTTTTGCCCATACCGCGAGCCACCACCGCGGCGTGGCTGGTCATGCCGCCTCGCGCGGTGACGATCGCCTGCGCCGCGACCATGCCATGAAAATCATCAGGACTGGTTTCGAGTCGCACGAGCACAACGCGCTTACCCTCGCGCGCCATCTCTTCTGCTTCGTCGGGACTGAAAACGACCTGGCCTTGCGCGGCGCCGGGACTAGCCGGTAGACCGGTGGCGAGCACTGTCGCATTCGTCTTCGGATCGACTGTGGGATGCAGCAGTTGATCGAGTTGTTCGGGTGTCACACGTTTTACCGCGGTCGCTTTGTCGATCAGTTTTTCGTAAACCATTTCGACGGCGATCCGCACGGCGGCGGCGCCGCTGCGTTTGCCGGTGCGTGTTTGCAACATCCAGAGTTTGCCGCGCTCGATCGTAAACTCACAGTCTTGCATGTCGCCGTAATGCTGTTCGAGCAGCCCCGCGATGGAAGCGAATTGATCGTAAACTTCAGGCAATTCCTTCTTGAGTTCGTGGATTGGGTGCGGCGTTCGAATACCCGCGACAACATCTTCGCCCTGCGCATTCAGCAGGTACTCGCCATAGAGTTCTTTTTTGCCGGTTGAAGGATTGCGTGTGAAAGCGACACCGGTGCCGCTGCCTGCTCCCATGTTGCCGAAGACCATCGCCTGCACGTTTACTGCCGTGCCGAGTGAGTCGGGAATGCGATTGACTCGTCGATAATCGATCGCGCGGCGGCCCATCCATGAGTTGAACACCGCTTTAATCGCGACTCGGAGTTGTTCGTAAGGATCTTCAGGAATTGCGTGCTGCTCGGCGAGGATGATCTGTTTTTCGGCCGCGATGATCTCGCGCAGATCGTCGGACTGGAGATCCGTATCGCGCCCGCCCTGCGTCTGCGCCTTGAATCGATCGAGCACGCGCTCAAACTTTTCGTGAGCGACGCCCATAACGATCTCGCCAAACAACGATGCGAACCGGCGATATGCGTCAAGCGCGAAACGGAGATCGCCCGTCTGCTCCGCGAGGCCCTGCACGGTTTCTTCATTCAAGCCAAGGTTCAAAACGGTATCCATCATTCCCGGCATGGAGAACGCAGCGCCGGAACGAACCGATACAAGCAGCGGATTTTTCGGATCGCCGAAACGTTTGCCAACCTTCTCCTCGATCCGCTTCAAACCCTCCTGCACCTGTTCCCACAGGCCTTCCGGAAAATGCTTGTCGTTTTCGAAGAATGCGTTGCAGGCTTCAGTGGTGACGACCAAACCCGGAGGCACGGGCAGTCCCGCCTGAGTCATCTCGCAGAGTCCTGCACCTTTGCCGCCGAGGAGCGTTTTGTCGTCTCCCGGGCCTTCATCGAAAAGGTAGACCCACTTATTCGTTTTTGGTTCAGTTGTTTCCGAGGCTTCTTCAGTTACAGTGCTCATTGCGGAACAGACTCTCTTGATTGATTATTTTTGCGGGCGCAAGTGCTGAAACCCCCTGCAAGTTATCGCATTTCACGATGTTATGGAAGTGGACATAGTGGTTAGATTTGTGACTTTTGTGATTTTTTGCAGCTACTCTGTGCAACCTCTGTGTTCTCTGTGTCTTGTGGTTGTTCCGAGCAATAATTAACCACAGGAGACACAGAGGACACAGAGGACGCACAGAGAAGACTGCGGACATCCACTTTTCGTTCAAAGCCAGCTAAACTAATGCACGCTATGCCAAAGGTAACGACTCTAAACGTGAACGGAAAGAAACTCCGGATTGATGTCGATTCGCAAACACCTCTGCTCAACGTCCTGCGGGATTACCTCAACTTGACGGGAACCAAGTATGGATGTGGAGAGGCGCAATGCGGCGCCTGCACCGTGCTTGTCGATGGGCAGGTCGTGCGTTCATGCGTCATGCAGGTTGGGCGAGCCGGTGGGAAACAGATAACCACGATCGAGGGTCTGGAGAAGGATGGCAAGCTGCATCCGCTGCAGGAAGCTTTCCTGAAAGCCGACGCAATGCAATGCGGCTATTGCACCTCGGGAATGATCCTGGCCGCCGCCGCACTGCTAAATAAAAATCCGAAACCCGCACGCGAAGAGATCGTCAAGCACATGGACGGCAATGTCTGCCGCTGCGGCACGTACCTGCGAATCGTCAACGCCATCGAGCTTGCCTCCGGAACAGCGAAGGAGGAGTCGAAATGAACGACGAACTCGAACTGGAATTGGAACGTTACGAGCTCTTCGCCGGGCTCAGTTATCACTTTCCTCTGAACCGGCGCCAGTTTCTCAAAGCATTCAGTGGCGGCATCGCTCTGATCGTGCCGATGTCGAACCTGATCGCGCGAACAGTTCAGCAGGAACAGGATGAATCAGGACGAGGGCGAGGAAATCAGCGCGTAACAAACGAAATCGGCGCGTGGCTTCATATCGATGAAAGCGGCGCCGTTTCAGTATTCACCGGCAAAGTCGAGTTAGGTCAGAACATTCGCACTTCATTGGCCCAGGCTGTTGCAGAGGAGTTACATGTTCCACTAACGACCATTCGTTTGGTGATGGCCGACACCGACCTGACTCCATTTGACGCCGGCACATTCGGGAGCAGAACAACGCCGGCCATGGCGCCGCAGTTGCGCAGGGCAGCGGCGGCTGCACGCGAAACGTTGATCGCGCTTGCTGCTGAACAATGGAAGGTCGAACCGAATGCAGTTCGCATCGTCAACGCGCGTTTTGTAAATCACGACGCGAGTAAATCTCTGACGCTGGGCGAGGTCGCAAAAGGCCAGAAACTGATCAAGACGATTCCTCCTGATGTCGCCGTTACGCCAGTGAGTGAATGGACCATCGTAGGCACGTCTGTTCCGAAAGTTGATGGCCGTGATTTCGTCACCGGCAAACACCAGTACACAACAGACATCAAGCGTGAAGGCATGTTGATCGGTCGGGTAGTGAGGCCCGCGAATCTTAATTCGTCACTTCTTTCGAGTGATACGAAAGCGGCAGAGGCGATGCCCGGCGTAACAGTTGTGCGCGATGGTGATTTCATCGGTATCGCAGCGCCTGATCAACAGACAGCAATCCGCGCCTCCAAAGCGGTCGCTGTGCATTGGAAAGCACCCGGCCAACCCGGAAACGAGGAATTATTCGATTATCTAAAGAAGAATGCGGCGAGTGGTCGCGGCCGTCCGGTTGGATCGATAGCTGACGGCATGGCGGCGGCTGACAAAAAACTCTCGCAAACTTACACGATTGCTTACATCGCACATGCGCCGCTCGAGCCGCGCGCTGCCGTGGCTGAATGGAATGACGGCAAACTGACAGTTTGGACCGGGACACAGAGACCATTCGGCGTGCGATCCGAATTGGCGGAAGCGTTTCAACTTCCTGAAGAGAAAGTGCGCGTGATAGTTCCCGACACCGGTTCGGGATACGGTGGTAAACATACGGGCGAGTGTGCGATCGAAGCTGCGCGCCTGGCACGCGCTGCCGGCAAGCCAATCAAACTCGTTTGGACACGTGAAGAGGAATTTCAGTGGGCCTACTTTCGACCTGCCGGCACGATCGAAGTGACTAGCGGCGTGAAGAACGATGGCGCCGTGACAGCGTGGGAGTTTCACAACTATAACTCCGGCGGCTCGGCCATTCAGGTCAAGTACGACTTTCCAAATCAGGACATTCAGTTTCACAGTAGCAAGTCACCTTTGCGACAGGGCTCATATCGCGGCCTGGCGGCGACTGCAAACCACTTCGCGCGTGAAGTGCACATGGACGAGTTGGCCCATCTGGTCAACATGGATCCGGTGCAGTTTCGTTTGAAGAACATTAAGGACGCGCGATTGAAAGCCGTGCTCGAATCGGCGGCAAACACGTTTGGCTGGGGACGAAAAAAGACACCGGGACACGGCTGCGGCATCGCGTGCGGTTTTGAGAAAGGCAGTTACATCGCGACTGCTGCTGAGGTCTCGGTGGAAGCGAAGACCGG
>JAICGZ010000158.1 GCA_025922875.1 Pyrinomonadaceae bacterium | reverse complement strand
TGTCGACTATCGTCCGGCACAACGAGCCGATCAGAAGATCAAAAAGTCAGCAGACTCGGTGACGTTAACTTTGGAACGAACTCCTGACGTGCTGTCGGAAGTTGCGGCCTCACGTGCGAATGGAATGCTCGTCATTGGGTTTGCTGCTGAAACCGAGAACGTCATCGACAACGCGAAAGAAAAACTGCGCAGCAAAAAGCTGGATGCGATCGTTGCAAACGACGTCACGCGCGAAGATTCAGGTTTCGATTCGGCGACTAACGTGATTACGATTATCACGAAAGGCAACGAAGATCCGGTGGAATTGCCGGTGATGTCGAAGACTGAAGCAGCGGATCGCATCCTTGACGTGATAGTCAAGATTAGAAAAGCCGATTGACAGGATTTCATGGAACAGGAACTTCTAAGTCTTTTATCCGAGACGAAAAAACAACTCGAACACCTGCGCGTTTTGGGAGTTGAAGGAATTCAATACCAACAACCAGCGCCGGCACCTCAGCTACAGCCCGTAGTCGAACAAGCACCAGCCCCCGCACCCGCATTCACTTCGCTATTCGGCGACATCCCACCCGCACCAGCCAAACTGGAACGATCGACAGAAACCTTCGAGCAAATCCATGCTGAAATCGGCGACTGCATTCGCTGCCCACTGCATCAGGAGCGCACGCACGTGGTCCACACCGAAGGCAATCGGAGAGCGCGGTTGATGTTTGTCGGCGAGGCTCCGGGCGCGGATGAAGATGCGCAGGCACGTCCGTTTGTCGGGCGCGCCGGACAGTTACTCACGAAGATCATCGAAGCGATCGGAATGAAACGCGAAGAGGTTTTGATCGGCAACGTCAACCGGTGCCGCCCACCAGGCAACAGACCACCCACTGCCGAAGAAGCTTCGGTGTGTAAACCGTTTCTGCTACGCGAAATCGCGGTGGTCCAACCTGAGGTGATTGTCGTGCTCGGCAATACCGCGATGAAGAACCTTTTGGAGACGCGTGAAGGAATTACCAGACTGCGCGGGCGTTTCCAGGATTACAAAGGCATCAAAGTGATGCCGACGTTTCATCCGGCGTATCTCCTCCGCGACCCTTCAAAGAAACGCGAGACCTGGGAAGATCTGAAGCAAGTCCGCGCTTATCTCGACAGTACCGCCAAGAAGTAGCTGTTCCCGCAAAGATAGCAAAGACGCAAAGAAAAGCTCCCTTTGCGCCTCTGCCATCTTTGCGCCTTTGCGGGAAACTTCTTTTGCGTTAACTTGTGCGCGTGTATGCCGAAGTCGCAGTCCCTCTTCACGTACTGCAAACATTTACTTACAGACTAACTCCCGACCAAAGTACTGAGGCACAGGTCGGCGCTCGTGTCGTAGTTCCCCTCGGACGAAACGTCGTCACCGCCTACATCGTCAACCTGCTCGACGAGCTTCCCGAAGATCTGGCGGAAATAGACATCAAAGACGCGCAGAGTCTGGTTGACTCCGCACCGGTTTGCAGTCCCGAGATCCTGCAACTCGCGCGCTGGGTCGCCGATTATTACGCCTGCCCGCTCGGCGAGGTGATCAAAGCAGCGCTGCCCCCGGGCATGACTCCCAAACTTAAGGCGGCTACATTTGCGAAACCAAAACTCCGTCGCTTCGTTCGTCTAGTTCAAGCAAACGGAGAAAAGCTCACCGAGGCCCAGCGTCGCGTAATCTCAACTCTCGAAAGTAACGGCCCAACCTCTCTGCAGTCGTTACTACAAAACGCGTCCGTCAGCGCTTCAACGGTCTCGTCACTCGCAAAGAAAGCACTGGTCGAAGTCTATGACGAAGCTATTCGTCGCGATCCGTTCAACTCAACAACGCGCTTCCGAGTCGAAGAAGATCACACCCTCACCAGCACCCAGGCCTCGGTGCTCGAACAGATCGAACAGCAGATGAACTCCGCCGCATATTCAGCTTTCCTGCTGCATGGCGTGACCGGCAGCGGCAAGACCGAGATTTACATGCGCGCCATGCAGAAAGCACTCAACCTCGGACGTTCGGCAATGATGCTGGTGCCGGAGATCGCATTGACACCAGTCTTCTCGCGGCAGTTGCGCGCCCGCTTTGGCGATCAGGTTGCCATCTTTCATTCGTCGCTTCAGAAGGGCGAGAGATTTGACGAGTGGACGCGCGTAAGAAACGGCGAGGCTCGCGTGGTGATCGGCACGCGTTCCGCGGTGTTTGCACCCGTAAAGAACCTCGGCCTGATCGTTGTTGACGAGGAACACGAATCTTCGTACAGGCAGCAAGAGTCGCCTTATTACAACGCGCGCGACGTCGCGATCGTTCGCGCGCAAAAGGAGTCGGCGACGGTTGTGCTCGGTTCGGCAACGCCGTCGCTCGAATCCTTTCACAACGCTCGCAAAGGCAAGTATCGCCTGCTCAGCTTGCCTGAACGAATCGCCGCGCGTCCGATGGCAGCCGCAAGAATTATCGATATGCGAACTGTGTTTGCGCGGCACGGAAAACCGCGTGTCTTTTCCGATGAGTTGCTCGAAGCAATTCGCGAAACGCGTGAACGCAACGAGCAGTCGATCATCCTGCTCAACCGGCGTGGCTATTCGAGTTTCATTCTTTGCCGTTCATGCGGTGAAACGATTCAGTGTCCGAACTGCGATGTGACGCTCACCTATCACCGCAGCGAGCGTGTGATCATTTGCCATTACTGCAATCATCGCGAACCAGTCCCGCGGCTGTGTCCTTCATGCGGCAAGAAATACATCTACTACGTCGGCGAGGGCACCGAACAACTCGAGGAGATGCTGAAACTGCTCTTCCCTGCTTTGCGCGTCGCGCGAATAGATCGTGATACAACTGCGCGCCGAAAAGCTTTCGAGCAATCGCTGGCTGACTTCAGCGCTGGGCGGATCGATACACTGGTCGGCACTCAGATGTTGGCTAAGGGCCACGATTTTCCGAATGTAACGCTGGTTGGAGTCGTTTCAGTTGATGCTGGTCTCGCGTTGCCGGATTTCCGATCGGCGGAAAGAACGTTTCAACTCATTACGCAGGTAGCGGGCCGCGCCGGTCGCGGGAATCGCCCGGGAAGGGTTTTGATCCAAACTTATCATCCGTATCACTACGCCTTGCGACATGCTTGCGCGCAGGACTACACAGGCTTCTACGACGAAGAGTTGCGCTACAGGCAGAATCATTCGTATCCGCCGTTCGTGGCGCTTGCGAGCCTGCTGGTCCATGGGCCGGATCTCGGCCGTGTTCGTTCGGACAGTCTCGAGCTTCGCAGACAGCTCGATCTTGCTAATCAGGATCGAAAGTGTCGAATACTTGGTCCGGCGCCGGCGCCGCTCTCCAGGTTGAAAGGCGAGCATCGTTTTCAGATGTTGATTAAGTCGAGGAGTCGTAGAAACCTGCGCGAGATTGCAGATGCGGCGATGAAATCGATTGCTGAGAGCGGCGTCAATCTGCGATCGATCAATTTAGAAATCGATCCTGTCTCAATTATGTGAGATCCATTTCCCGCAAAGCCGCCAGGATGGCAGAGGCGCAAAGGAGCCTTCTTTACGTCTTTGCTATCTTTGCGCCTTTGCGGGAAACAGCTACACTCGCGACGCCATGAAACTTTCAGAACTTGCGAAACTTACGGGCGCACGAATCGAAGGAACAGACGATGTGGAGATCACGGGCGCCGCGGGGCTAGATGAAGCAGGCGAAGGACACGTCACGTTCCTCGCCAACCCTCGTTACACGCCGCGTGTCAACACGACGCGCGCGTCTGCGATCTATTTGAGTGAAGACGCGAAGACGGAAAGACAGATCTCGATACTGCGTGTGAAGGATCCATATCTCGCCTACACTCGCGCGCTGAGAATTTTCCATCCCGAAGCAGAGCTCGAGCCGTTCATTCATCCGACAGCCGTTATTGATTCGACCGCGCGGATTGCTCAACGCGTTTCTATCGGTCCTTGCGTGGTGATTGGCCGAAACTCATTTATCGGTGAAGGAGTTCTCATTCATCCAAACGTGACTGTCTACGAAGGCGTAACGATCGGAAGAAACTCGGTGATACATTCCGGCGTCGCGCTGCGCGAACGAACAGTCATCGGTGAACGAGTGATAATCCACAACAACTCGGTGATCGGTTGCGACGGGTTTGGTTACGCAAAAGATGAAGAGAAACGCTGGTTAAAGATTCCACAGGCCGGACGAGTCGTTATCGAAGACGACGTCGAGATCGGAGCAGGCACGACGATCGATCGTGCATCGGTTGGCGAAAGCCGCATCGGACGTGGAACGAAAGTCGACAACCTGGTGCAGATCGGACACTCATGCACAGTTGGAGAAGACTCGTTGCTGTGTGCGCAGGTGGGCCTCGCGGGAAGTTCACATATCGGCAGCCGCGTGATTCTCGCCGGCCAGGCAGGCGTAGCCGGTCACTTGACGATTGGTGACGACGTGGTGCTGACCGCAAAGAGTGCGACCAGTCACGACATCCCGGCAGGCAAAGTGATTTCTGGAATTCCGGCGTTTGATAATAAAGACTGGTTAAGATCCACTGCCGCGTTTCGACGTTTAGGCGAGATGCAACGAACGCTTCGTGAACTGCAACGAAAAATCCAAACCACGGATAACACGGATTGAAAATCCGGATTTAAATCCGTGTAATCTGTGGTTAAGTAATCGCACCACCATCGACGATCACTACTTCACCATTCATAAAACTATTCCGCTCGCTCACCATAAACGCCGCGTATTCGGCGAGTTCTTCAGGGCGTCCGAGCCGGCCCGCGGAGGTCCAGAAGTCGTGCATTTGCAGTAACCGATCCGGAAGCGCCTGGGCCAGATCCGTATCGAATATGCCGGCTGCTATCGCGTTGACTCTCACTCCGAACGTCGCTGCTTCCCGAGACAAACACTTAGTGAAACCGATCATCGCAGCCTTCGAAGTCGCGTAGTGAACAGCGGTTGGCAGGGCGCGCATCGCGCCGATGGAAGTGATGTTGAGTATGATTCCCTTGCGCTGCCGGATCATCTGCTTGTAGATCGGTTTGGTTACCGCAAACAGGCTATCGACGTTGGTGTGGATCACTTCGTCCCACGCGCGATCCGTCGTCGTGGCGAAGTTGTCTCCGCGATTAATGGCTGCGTTGTTGACAAGAATATCGATGCCGCCCCACTTCTCGACGAGTTCGCGAGTCATTTTCTTCATGCCGACCCGGTCCACAACTGAGACCTTGGCGTTAAACGCGCGCCGCCCGTGGGCCTCGATCTTTTGGATCATTTCGGCGGCGAGATCGTCACGCGAGTTGTAGCTGAACGCGACGTCCGCACCCTCGCGAGCGAAGATTTCGCAGATCGCCGCACCTATGCCTCGCGTTCCTCCGGTTATGAACGCGCGCTTTCCCTCAAGCAAGAGACTCACTTAGCTATGTTTCTCCTAAGAAATAGACGGGGATAGTTTATATGCGGGCAGATTAAATCGTGAAAAGCCCTGCACAGTCAATTCGAGTCGTTGACAGCCGCACATCTCGAGAATATTCTACGGCGCGAGAAATCTCCCTTCCGCAGTCTTTGCAAGGTGGTTATGTCCTCTACCGAAAACTCACACATAGAAATTCGCATTCCCACTCTGATTAAAGATCCTGTCACCACAGATTTCCTTGAAATGGAGACTTTTGAACAGGTGACGATCAATCGCGAGGATTTCTTTCTGGATGGTCCGGTATCGAGACGGGTCGCAATTTTGGACTTTGATCCGGACACTGGGAGCTTATTGCCAGGCGCTCGTTTTCAGCCTCTCTCGAAGGGACGCTATGACGGCACGTATCTAATCGCGGACGTGAACGACGAGCACGCAAGGGATTTTAATCAGGTCAGCGTCTTCGGCAATATCCTGACAACCATGTACATGTTCGAGGACAAGGACGTGTTGGGACGAAATCTGACGTGGGGGTTCGATACAGCACAATTACTCGTGGTTCCACGCGCCGGTGAGTGGGCCAATGCTTTTTATGAACGCGAGTCAAACAGCCTGCAATTCTTCTTCTTCCGCTCGTCACATAAACCTGATCAGATAATCTATACGAGCCTCTCCCGCGACATCGTAACGCATGAGACGGGGCACGCAATTCTGGACGGTATCGCCCCTGATCTTTATAACGCAGTTTCACCTCAGTCACTCGCGCTTCACGAGGCAGTCGCCGATCTCACTTCGGTCGTGATGGCGTTTCGCTGCAAGCCTCTCGCAAAGAGGGTGTTGGAAAAAGAGGAGGGATCCATTCGATCTTCTTCCGCCTTTAGCGGCATTGCTGAACAGTTTGCCAGCGAAAGAGATCCACATGGCCGCTCTGTCTTCCTACGAAACCTGCTCAACGAGAAAACGCTGGTTCCGGGTTCCGTGAACAGTGTTACACGCAACGAACCACACGCTCTCAGCGAGGTGCTGAGCGGCGCGCTCTACAGAGTCATATTGGAGATTTATGAAAGTCGAAAGAGCCGATACTTCGAGGAGAAGAAACTCACCGAAGCACAAATCCCGTTTCGAGCACTTTGGGACGGAACTCAACATTTCAAACGGATGATCTTTCGCGCGCTCGATTACCTGCCGCCGGGCGAGGTTTCATTCGCAGACTACGGCCGAGCCATTATTGCGGCCGATCAGGCATCGCATCCGAACGACACACAGGAACGCGATTTAATCTGTGAGGAGTTCGTTAAGCGCGGCATTGTTCGCTCGGCTGATGAGCTGAAGGTCGAAACCAACTTCCAACATCCATCCGTCGCCGCCATAAATCTCCAAACACTCGTCGAAAGCGAGTGGGCAGCGTACGAGTTCGCTAACAATAATCGAGAATTTCTGGGCATCCCAAATGGCGTGCATTTTCAAGTTCGGCCGCGCCTGGATACGACCAAGCGTTACTACCACATTAGCGGTGGCGAGGACATACGAGAGTGTATTTTCAAAGTGTCGTGGGACCACAAAGAGGCTAATCACCTGGGCTTTTTCTATCCTTCTGAGCGACAGATCACAGTGGGAACGACCCTCGCTATTGACTGGAACACTCATACGGTGCGCGCCAAGCTGACCTCCAACTACGAGGATAAACAGCAAGTGTCTGACCGCGATCTACTGCTGCAAAGATTGAATGATGAAGGAGTGCTGCGAAAGGGCAATTTGGCGTTAGGGCCGGATGGTAAGTTGCTCCGCTCGGCTGTTAAGGCCGAGACGATGGAGGGTTTAATGCGCGTACGCGGCGCTTCACGAATGCTTCATATTGTTTGAGAGGTGAAAACCGTTGGATAAGCTTTGCGTGCGTGTTTATAACGTTCGCTTCGGCGACGCCATTCTCGTTTCCGTTCCCGATAGGCGAGGAAAAAAAAAGCAGATCCGCCACATCCTTATTGACGTCGGTAATGTTTTGACCGGAGCCGGTGGCGATGACGCGGTTTTTGAGCCGATCGTACGAGATATCCGTAAAGTACTCGGCAAGCGCCCGCTGGAACTTTATGTGATGACGCACGAGCACATGGATCACGTGCAGGGTTTGCTCTACGCGTCTAAAAAACTTGGAATTGAGATCCCGGTCAAGTTTGCCTGGCTTACGGCCTCAGCGTCGGAAGACTATTACGAAAAGCATCCGGAGGCGAAGAAACGACGTCTCGAAGCCATCGACAATTACAATCTGATTGAGCGATTTCTGCGTGCTTCGAAGGAATCAGAAACTCCCTCTATGCGCGCGCTGCGACTCAACAACAATCCCCGAAGTACGTCCGACTGCATTAGTTTTCTACGTAAGCTTGCGAGTAAGAAAACAACTTATGTTTACAGAGGCTGCGAGTTGGACGGGGCACACGGCTTCGAGGAAGCCGGCTTTGAGATATGGGCGCCTGAAGAAGACACGGCGGAGTATTACGGGCGCTTCCAGCCGGTGGCGCTGTATATGTCACACGACGTTAGTGGTCGCGCGAAGCCGGCTTTAGTTACACCTGTTCCACCACCGGGCGTGAACGGGGGATCGTTTTATGATCTGGTTATGTCTCGCCGGCAGGGTTATGCGGACAATCTCTTGACGATAGACAGCGCCAACAACAATACCAGCGTCGTATTCTGTCTCAACTGGCGTGGCTGGAGATTGCTGTTCACGGGCGATGCTGAACAGCGAAGCTGGAAAACGATCTGGAAAAAAATAAAAAACAAGGAAACGCCATTCGAAAACGATTTCCTTCCAATTCACTTTCTAAAAATCAGTCATCATGGCAGCCACACGGGCATGCCGGTTCCTGAACTGCTCGATAAGATGCTGCCGAAAAACCCGCCGGACGAGAGGCGTCGTTACGCCGCTGTGTCTACTTGTCTTGATTGCTACAACAATGTTCCAGACGATGGGAGTCTGGAAGAAATCGGCAAGCGGTGCGAAGTAAAATCAGTGCTCAAGCTGCCCGAAGATCAACTCTATTTTGATTTAGAGTTCGAGGGTTAGCACACTATTATGCCGGCCCTTCGAATTGAGAACTGGAGAGTAGAATTGCGTTTAGCTTTTATAACGGACCTTATTGTGAACGACTGCTTGTCGTTGCTGCTGTTTTCTTGATCGCTCTTGATGCGCCTTCTCCGCTCGAACGCGTTCTTCATGTGCCCGCAATTGCTCAGCCACCATTCGTTCTTGTTGTTCTATAAGCCGAAACGATTCCTCCAACGCGCTGTTCCAACCGCCCAAAATGCCTGAGAGTGTGTGACCTGACTCAGACGGGTTTTCGAGCAATTCAGGAGGCAAACCGATAATGAGTGTTGGTCCGTCAACGCCAAACACGTCTCGTAACATCAGCAGTGGAGTTCCCGCCTTGCCGGAAAGATAAGCCTCGACGAACTCAGGTAACTCAGTTTGCGTGGCGTACTGTTCCAAGTCTTTAAGAGTTTTGGGGAAATCCCAAACCTTCCTGTCTTCCTCTACCGTGCGCTTGTAAAGGGCGTAAGTATAGTCACAGGAAAGTACGGTTACGTAAGGCGGTTGCGGCGAGTAGTTCATAAACAACTTTCCGGGGATGCCGAAATAGTCGTGTTCTTTGTACCTTATAGAGGCATAGTGGACCAGATCAATTATCTGCTTCTTTTTAATCTCGCCTGTTTTGCCTTTCTTCGCCTGAAAGATAGCGCCGTTCCCAACTCTCACAGGCAGTTGTTCGTAGGTTATTTTCTCAGCCCTATAATCCGCGAGCAGCTGAATATCCTCCTGGGTAAGAGGCCCGATCCAAATCGCAAAATCAGCGCCTGTTTGCAACTCGAGTTTATTCGCATGAGAAGGAGCATAGACTTCCACGGATGCGCCCAGGTCTTCGTAGACTACTTTTGCAAACTTCTGAAAAAACGCTCTTAACTGGCCCAGCACCACGCCTGTAATTAAGTCCTCCGGGTCCTTTGCCATCGAGTAGGGATCGAAGGTTGTTCCGACGGAAGCTTGCCACAACTCCTTTACGAATGGGCCGTACGAGTCGTCTAACAGCGAGAAAGTATAGAAATCTTTATCGTAGATTCTGCTGTCGTCGTACCCGAAAAAGGATAAAACCCGTGTCTCCGCCTGGTTAGCAATCAGGTCAAGTTCACCGACGTATGAGCGACCACACCGCCCGCAGGTGTACTCCTTAACGATTTCATTCTCGTCCTTAACCCGTTTCTTTAGAACTGAACGCTCTTTAACGCCTCGGATGCGCGAAAGCGCCTTTTCAACCAGCGCCTTGTCCCTACCCTTTAACACGTTTGGAATAAGTATTGGGACGTTGAGGTCGCGCAGGAGAGGCACGGAAAACCGCTCAAAACAGTTTGGACATGCTTCGTCCTCCAAACGGTCGTTCTTTACAGCCTCCATCAGGAGCTGGAGCCGCTCCTTCAAGTAATTGTCCGTAACTTTAAGGTTCTCACTCATCTTTTTTCTCCTCTTAGTTGAATGCCGTGGGAAACACACGCGATCTAAGTTGATATGGTTGACGTGTGAGGCTGGCTGTAGCGTGAACATGCCAGCAAACATGAATAGCTCTGGGAACGGGCGGCAACATACGCCCGTCAAATTAAAATGTCAATGCACAGGTAGGTAGAATTATTAGATAGTTCGTTGGGGTAAGCAGCGTCTTCCTGCAATGTGGTGCAGCACTATTTCCATAAATGTTCGGGTTACGGAAGCAAATAGCGCGTCACATCAACCCGACCCGGCCCGGCCCTTCTATCCCAGGTATACCGTGCCCCTTCATGATGGACCCGAATGTGCCAATACATTCGGTCATCGCGCTGCGTAGTCCACATGTCGGGGAGCCAAGAAAACAAGTCATGAGCCGGAATTGCCAGAATTGTTTGCGCTGACCCGCATCCAAGGACCAAAAAACCCTCCGCCGCTTTTTCAAGAAAGCTCTTCTGGTAGGGATGAAAGGCAAACCAGTATGACGGGTGCGCTGCAACATCGTGCTGTTTTGACACGGCGCAAACGAGCGCAAAGGCCCCATCCGGTGTCGCATAACTCGAACGCGTCTGACGGACTAACTGTTTTCCCGAATATTTCTCGAAACGAGAAACGCATGCCGCATGAAAGGCAACCGGAGCGGCCCTTTGGTCAGCCCCCTCATCCTCTGTCCCACCGATTGTCTCGGCTGATTCCGGCTCTGCTGTTTCCTCTGCGGTAGAAAAAACAACGTCCACAATTTCGTCTAGCCGGGTAAACTCGCGTGGCTTAAGGATATTACAAATCTGTCGAATGGTCCTTGGGTCGTCGAGTCGTTCTTTGAGGAACATGAGGCGAAGTAGCGCGTCGACGCTAATTAGACGGACATCCCAAGCATGTCGGGATCCGCGAATCTGTGCTTCAAGATCGCCTGTATCTTGGCGTCCCACAATAATCAAAATTGAAGAGTGGTCTTCATTGAATTGTCCGGAGGCGATCAGTTCGCGGCGATATGTAGCGACGGTCTCAAGATCGATACGATATGCATCTGTCGTCTTGACCTCGGCGACAACTGTGTGTCCGTCAGGAAACTTCCAAAGACCATCAAACCCAACCTGATTCGTCGTTCCTCGGTACCGACCGTCGATTACGGTGTACCCAAGTCGCCTCCCAATTTGGTTAACGACATCCTGTAAAGCGAATCCGCTTCCGGCGAACGATTCACCGAGACATTCCTCTGCATAACGCGACAAGTAATCTGACGGAACAAGCCCGAGGAACTCACGGAATTCAGAAGCTCCGGCGCCACTATCTGCTAGTTGTCCGCCTCCCGCGAATGCAATGATCTGACGAACCTGCTTGCCTTCGAGCTGTTCACGGGAAATCGACCACAGATCAGCAAGACTCATCGGATTCTCCACATCTGCAATACGTCTATGTTACTTACGCGGCTGGCGCAAGACTCACAAATATTCTGAGTCCGTTGCAGCGCTAGTTAGGCGCGCAACATGGAAAAAAAGATCTACCCTTTTAGTGCTCGCGCAACAACTCGACCACAGCTGCCACAATCTGGGTCAATGCGTCATCTTTCAAGACCCCGACCTGTCTGTCAATCAAGCTTTGACTGGCCGTGAACAATTCCGGGGCGGGCATAACTAACTAGTGAAGTGAGCATTGCGCAAAGCTGCCGTCCGTCAGTTCAATGGCTCGGCGATCCGAATAGCGCTTACTCGTAATCTGGCATAAGACCCAGTCGCCCTTTGTGGCATCAGCTAATACGACGGCAGGGCGCATCTTGGAATGAGATAGATCAGAGAACGGAAAGGGAACCAGGACTACTGAACCTGCTGAAGGTGTGACCACGCCTCATCCTCCTCAGGCCGATTCCAATCTTCCGCGAGTGACTGCTCGCTCAACAATGCGGTCTCAGATACTTCAGTGGGCGGCTCTTCCTCCAAAATGGTTACGAGAGCACCCCTAATTCCTCGAGCAGTCGCTCGAACCAGGGACTGTAACCGCTAGCTTCCAGCCCAACGATCACCTGCCCGCTGAATTGCTCGTAGAAAGTCCGCACCGCCGTTTTCGGTTCGTGCTTAAGTGCAGCGGTGACGAGTTCACCTGTTTCTGTTGTCAAATCACAAATCGTCTGTTGTCGTGCATGAAAGTCAACGCCAATATATATTGTGTTCATAGCGCCTCCTTTCAGTCTCTTGTCAAAGACAGCCCTGAGTTTACTCAAGACGGGAGGCGCTTGCTTCATAACATCAAAGTTACCTGAACCATGTGATCATCGTAAATCGTTCGCCATGCGTAACCGGTAAACCTCGTGAAATGTGTCGGTTCGGAAAGCCACCAGCAATCCGGGTTCACCCACAAGACCGAAGCTCTTCGGAGCGTCAGCGTCCGCGCTTTCCGCGTCGTAAAAGTTAACCGTGCCAACAGAAAAGCAGTCTGCTTGTGGCTCGACTGAAAAATCATTTAGAAACACGATCGATATCCTGCGAACGCGCAAATGATCGAAGTCGAGCTGCTTTGTGTTGCCATCCTGGTGGCGGACGAAGAAGTCTCCCTTTTCATAACGCAGAAACTGCGGCCGCTCGCAATCCGTCAGGCCATCACGAAAGTGATCTTCCAATCATGATTTCTGTTGCAATAAGCACTCATGCATTTTGCATAATGGTCTCGCCGGAAGGATGAACACTGGTGGTCTTGCGAACGGTCTCATGAATCACCTCCCTCGGAGCCTTCAATATAAACAGGCGCTTGCGTGGTGGGAAATAAAGCGAGTTCCGTCTTCAGGTTCGCGCACGTGTCGGCATCCAGCAAATTCCGTAGCAGAAACAAGTTGAAATGTGAGGGATCTAACTCTGACATTCCTTCACCAGTAACCACACAACTCAATGCAGTGAGCATGAAGTTCAGAGTTCAGCCTTTAGGCTGTCGTTAGACATGATATGACCGCTTTGAACGGCCCGCTCATTAACAAACGCCGCTGCCGGAAGTCGACTTCTTCCGAGAAATGCCATGGGTCAATTAAGAGGTATCCGACGAGAATTGATTGTTAGAAATGTGACTGCAATAACAAATTACGTTGTGCGTAACAATTCACATATACTCCGCTCAAATAAATCGAGAAGCTAAAAAAGGAGATAGACCGATGTCAGCAAACGAACCAAAGCAGGAATTGGCGATGAATGCCCAACCGGAAAAAGAACACAAGTGGTTGCAAAAGCTCGCCGGTGAGTGGACTTACGAGCACGAAGCAACGATGGACCCAGACAAACCCGCGGAGGTCGTCCGTGGCAGTGAGAATGTGCGTTTGCTCGGTGGACTCTGGACTTTGGGTGAAGGACAAGGTGAGATGCCGGGCGGAGGCAGCGCCACAACATTGATGACCCTCGGCTATGATCCTCAAAAGAAGCGTTTCGTAGGAACCTTCATCGGATCGATGATGACTAATCTTTGGGTGTACGAAGGCGAACTTGATAAGAACGAAAAGGTGCTGACGCTCAATACTGAGGGACCGGATTTTACAAGACCAGGAAGGACGTCGAAGTATCAAGACGTGATTGAGTTTATGAGCGACGACCATCGGGTGCTGACCTCACGCGCCCTGGGTGAGGATGGTCAATGGCACGAGTTCATGACCGCGCATTATCATCGAAAGAAATAGTTATGCCGGCACATTCTCTTGATCGTAACTGTAGGGGCGGAGGCTGGCCCATACAGTTGCGCCTTTGAACTTTGTTAATTCGCCGTGGACAACAACTCGGCCTCGACTATACCGATGTGAGTGTCCACGATGCCATATAAGTTCGCCTCACTGCAGCGAGTGAAGGCAAAGTGTTTCGCCGTGTTCGCAAGTAGCTTTTGATGCGAAGAGTTTTCGAGTGTTCCCATGAGCACGAACAGCGCGGCCGCACATTCCTCGCTGCTCCGGCAAATTATCTCTGCCAGTGCTTCGATCTTTTCTTCACTTGAATCATCTTTCTGGGATGCAGGCGCGAGCGAGAAGTCGATCGTATCAATGATCAGTTCGCCTGCATCCGCGCGCCGCACGAGGTCAGCGAGCCACGGATCATTCGTCTCCAAACCGTAGCGAACAATCGCTCGCCACTGCGGATCGATCGACGTGTCGTTTATCACTGACTGCGCTCTTCGTTTAAGAGCATTGCTGATGATGATGTTGCTTGTTTCGGTTTCGTGAGGTGTTTCGCGCAGCGTTGCGCTACTATGAGTGGCCATGATCTTCATCCTTTCGCTGGAAGGTTGAGGGTTTAGGGCTGGCTTTGTGTTGTCGCACAAGTCGGCCCGCTTCTTTGTGGAGGGGTGTTCGCACCATAGCACAATTATTTTCGCTTGTGTCTCTTAAAGTGGCGGGACTACGGGAAGAATATTTCTCACGCAAAGGCGCAAAGAAAACCCTCGAAATGGTCAGGCGGAGGCTACTTCGCTGATGACCGCGGGTTCGGGTTGTGGAATTAGAGCGGCAATCTCTTCGACGATTTGACGAGTGGCGTTGGGGACGGCCAGGCCAACTGTGGCCGCACGCATGCGTGAGTAATGCACTTCGTCTTCCATCATGCGCCGGACCACCGGCACGACGTCACTCGAACGCTTCAACATCACGCCGGCGCCACGCTGCGCGATCAGGTTCGCCGTTCCGGCTTCCTGCGGCATCGGTTCGGTGATCATGTCGGCGATGATGGGAACACGACAAGCGAGTGCTTCGAAGGTCGTCAGTCCTCCGAGTTTCGAGATCATGACGTTCGCAGCGCTCATCAGTTTCTCGATCTCGTCGGAATAACCGATAACTTTGATCGGAAACGGCGCATCGAGTGCAATCGACTCGGCAACAACGCGCAAGTCTTCATTCTTACCGGCCAGGAAGATGGCCTGCACATCCAACTCCCCGCGCACAAGCTCACGAAAGATCTGCGGGATATTGCCGCCGCCGATCCAGCCCGCGTTTACAAAGACAGTAAACTTTTCGGGATCCAACCCAAGCGCGCGCCGAGCGGCTTGCGCGGCCTCCTCGCCCGGATAAGCAAACTTCGGATGCACCGGAAGACCTGAAATTTTGATTCGTTCCGGCGCCACGCCGTAATCAATCAACTGGCGTCGCGCATCTTCATTCGCGACGAGGTAAAGGCTCACGGCGTCGCACGCCCAACCTTTCCAAAAGCCGTAACAAGGGTCAGTCACCACCGAAACGAGTGGAACGCGGTTGGCGAGGTTCAACTCCTTCAACACACGAGCAAAGATATGCTGCGTCAG
>JAICGZ010000157.1 GCA_025922875.1 Pyrinomonadaceae bacterium | reverse complement strand
CTCACGTTGATCTCCGCTCGGCAGATCGAGATCGATGTCGGGCCATTCGCCTCGTTCCTCGGAAAGGAATCGTTCAAACAACAAGTCCATGCCCACGGGATCCACGGCCGTGATCCCCAACGAATAACAGACCGCGCTGTTTGCCGCCGATCCACGTCCCTGGATCAGGATGCCTTCTTTGCGACAAAACCGGACGATGTCCCAAACAATCAGAAAATAGCCTTCCAGCTTGAGCTTTTCGATTAACTTCAACTCGCGTTCGAGTTGCGGGCGTGCCTTTTCGTAAGTGGGTGTATCTTTCACACCTGTATAGCGCCAGCGTGCGCCTTCTTCGGTGAGCTTGCGCAAGAGGGAGGTCATCGTCTCGCCTGGCGGCGTGGGATATTTCGGGAATTCGTAACCGAGATCTTCAAGCGTGAACTTCAGTCGCGATGAAAGCTCAACCGTATTCGCGAGCGCTTCTGGCAGATCCGCGAAAAGCTTCTGCATCTTCGCGGCTGGCTTCAGATATCGCTCTGAGTTTTGCGCCAGCAGGCGTCCGGCAGTTTCCAGTCGCACGTGATTGCGAATGCAGGTGAAGACGTCAGACACTTCACGGCGCGCGGGCATCGCGTAACAGACGCCGTTCGTAGCAAGTAAAGGCAAACGATTGCGCCGGGCAAGTTCAATCACTAAATGATTGCGAGCTTCCTCCCCGCGATCGAAGTGGCGCTGCAATTCCGCGTACACATTCTTTTTACCAAACAGTTCTATCAGCCACTCGATGATGCTTTGTGCTTTGTTCGCGTTCTCTGCGTCTCTCGGGTTGAGCACGGTCGCAATGGGTCCATCAAATCCACCGGTCAAACAGATCAACCCTGCGGCATGCGCCGCCAACTCTTCAGAACTGATCACACACTCACCCGGTTTTGCGTGTTTGGGTACACGCAGTTTCATCAGTGTGATCAGGCGACAGAGATTTTGGTAACCGGTACGGTTACGCGCTAAGACAGGAATTGCACAGATACTCAGACTTCGGCCCTGGGTCTTTGGAATTTGTACGCTTATCTCGGCTCCGATGTGGGCCTTGATACCATTCTTCTTTGCGGAGAGATGAAACCGCGGCGCGCCATAAACTCCATCGCGATCCAGCAAAGCCATTGCAGGCATCTGCAACTCAACGCCGGCAGCGATCAATTCCTCAGGCACAGAAGCGCCCTCTAAAAAACTAAAAGCCGAGCGCGCGTGTAACTCAACGTATTTCGATGATTCAAGAGTCATTCAGTACCATCATCACGGCTATGCCGCCGGATGTGAGGCGTGGCTCTACCCCGCCGCGAGCCTCAATCGTAATTCCCTTCCACAAACCAATTCTGCGTTTTAAGTTCTCGATAAACGCGATAGACAGCTTGTTGGCCTGATCGCTCGATCGTCACGTCCCACTCGTCTCGGCCCCAGCGATCGTCGCGCCACCAATCACCCATAGATCGCCATGGACCAGCAAGACCGACCACCTTGCCATAAACACTCCTCTGCTTACTCCAGGCGCTGATCTGCGTGGGCCAACCCTGGTCAGCTTGAACTATCGCTCGCAGCGGTGGGCGAAATGCTCGGAAGCCCAGGCATTGCTGGTTGCCAATTGTCGATTGCGGATTTTTTGCAGCTTTACGAGATCTGCGAAAGTCAGACTTAGTATTCAGCGTGAAGCGCTTCATGCTGAACGCGTCGGGACGATGAGTATCGAGCAAAGCCGGCGAACCGATATTTTGCTCGCCCACAAGTTTCGCAAGCCTCGCAAGTGTGAGCTCCAGTTTGTCTGGCGCCGGAGCGAGTGGCACAAACAATCCGTTCTGCAACACACGCGGTTTCACCGGCTCACAACTGATTGAAATTGATCTTACGGCTGCCGCAGGCGGATGCATTTCCGTGTCGAGCAATAACAACTTCAGAAATACTTTATGGTCGCGCATTGGGTAAGGCAGAGTCTGTTTGCGTTCGTGTGTCGTCTGATTCTCCAGTTGCATCACCACACATAATTCATTTGTAGCCAGCGCATAAGCATTCAAAGCAGCGCAGAGTTGATTCAGCAGTGGCGCAAGAACAAATGAAAGGGGCTCGAGTTCGGTAATGGCGTGTTCGAGCTCAGTCGAATATGCAAAGGCAGGTGCTGGCTGTTTGACCTTTAAGTGTCGTTCGGTTTTGCCGGCTGCCAGTTGTTGCAGTCTTACTCCGTCCTGTCCCAAACGTTCGGAAACACCCGCGACGGGAAGTGACGCGAAATCAGCAAAGGTGCGAATGCCCCAGAGCTTCAGCGTTTCGAAGATCTCGTCCGCGACTTTTTTCTCGACGTTAACCAGCGAATAATCGAGATGGTCGATAGGAAACTCTCCGAGACAAGTTAGTTCTTCGCCGGGTGAGACGAAGGTGATTCCCTGCAGGCGAGTGGCGGCGTGGATTGCCGCATCGGGATTTGCAGCGATGGCAATACTGACTGTGCTTTCCAACCCGCCATTGCTCCTGGATTTTTTAGCCCGCAAAGCCGCCTCTTTTGCGAGTTGATAGGCGGAGCCAAATAACAGCTCACAGCCGTCGACATCGATCACGACGGTACCGCTCCGGGCTTCCTCAACCACGGGCGAAAAGTTGTAGGCAAACTCGGGGAGAGAGAGATTGGCCGGTATTTGTTGGGCATGAATACACGCAAACATGGCAACAAAAGATTTAGCGAAAATTTCCGAAGATTAAATGTTTTGATAGGCGCGGAATTGACTTTCATTCAGCGAGGGGGAAAGGGGACGCTGGCGATTAACTTTTATCGTGTTAAGCCGCAAAAGATTTCCCGTAACCGCTTGTTGCGTAACTCCTTGCTGTGTGACTGTTGCCCGGTTTGCGGGCTTTCGCATAGGCAACACGTTGCGCGCTACGAACGGGCCTGGCACTGCCGCGCGCGATTCGGCATTCGCTTGTGACCACTCCGCCGCTCCATTCAACTCCAGCGTTAGTGCAGAACATGACCTGGTACAAGCTTCTTCTGAAACCACCATTAGCACTGTTGGCCTATCTTCCACCGTATGACGAAAGCGATACCACCACGACGAAATGATCCGGCGTGTATCCTGTACCGCGACATCGCCGATATCGAGGATCACCAGGCCAAACCCACCTGCATGTAACAAGAGATCCGTAGCCTTAAAAGCGTGCTCGAGATTGCCGGCGCCGCGGACCCACAGCAAACTATCGAAATCTATGCCGGCGGCAGCGGCGGACGTCGGAGCAAACGCATCATTCGTGTCAACCAATGCACACGTCTCTTCATGAGTGGTTGCATAAGCAAGCATTGAATACATCAGACTGGTGCGTCCGGATGATGCCGGTCCAAAGATTTCAGTAATAGCTCCACGTGGGAGACCGCCGGTTAAAGCGTCGATCTCCGGAATGCCTGTGGAGAGAGTTTCAACCACAGACTTTTCATGGACCTTGAATACATCGCCAAAACGACTGGCGAAATCAGATTTTGAGAATGGCGCTCTCATCTTTATAGTAATAGGTCGGTATATATCCTAAAGACCTGTAGGCCCTGTTTTGCTGGGATTTCAATGCCGAAATTTAAATCCTCCGACAGCGCGGCCAACGATTTAATTCCACCGCGCCCAACACTCTCGTCGCTCAAAAGGGCCGCCGCCGATTGCCGTGCCTGCGACCTCTGGAAGAAAGGAACGCAAACCGTTTTCGGCGAAGGCGCCCGGCGAGTAAAAGTCATGTTCGTCGGCGAGCAGCCAGGTAACGAAGAAGATCTGACAGGCAAACCTTTTGTCGGCCCTGCCGGACGTTTGCTGGACAATGCGCTGGAAGAAGCCGGCATCGATCGCCAACAAACCTACGTCACCAATGTTGTCAAACATTTCAAATGGGAGCCGCGCGGCAAACGACGAATTCACAAGAAACCTAATTCACTGGAAATCACTGCCTGCCGTCCCTGGCTTGAAGCCGAGATTGCCGTCGTCAAACCTGATGTAATCGTCGCCCTCGGCGCTACCGCCGCCCAGTCTCTTCTTGGACCACAGTTTCGAGTGACAAAACAACGCGGCGAATTTATTCCTTCAACCCTCGCACCTTACGTCATGGCCACCGTGCATCCCTCCTCGATTCTTCGTGCTCCCGACGATGAAACCCGCCGCCTCGAGTTACGACTTTTTATTGACGACCTCAAAAAACTCTCCAAGGTCATCAAGTAGCGGCATCAACTTCAGTCGCGCCGTGGCTTTAGCCCGGTGGTGGTGTTCAACTAAGCCAACTGTCCAGAAGCCGTTCAAATCCGGACCATGAGGGGCACACGTTGATCACCGGGCTAGAGTCACGGCGCGACGACAGAGCCAAAACGGTAACGGTCTCCCCCGCGCCACCGCCTCGACCCTAAAAAACTACTTGACGTCGCGCCGCATATGTTCGAGAATGTTCGCTAGATTTTCGGTTGTCAACGAAAATTATTTTTCGAACAAGTAAAGAGAGACGTTATGCCAGTCACGCCCAAACAAAGAAGAGTTTATGAGTTCATTCGACGCTATAAGGAGTCGAATCACGAACCACCCACCATCGCGGAGATCGGGAAACAGTTTCAGCTGAAGTCGTCTGCCAGCGTTCATGCCATCCTGGTAGCCCTGGAGCGGGAGGGATTAATAAAACGCACTCCAAACGTCAGCCGGGGGATTGAGATCATTCAACAAAACGGTGGCGATGACGACGATGACACTGAGGTTGAGTTGCTCGGTACCGTAGCTGCCGGCCAGCCAATCGAGGCGATTCTCACTGGCGACATCATATCCGTGCCAAAAGACATGCTTGGACGCGGCCGCACTTTCGCCCTGCGCGTGCGTGGTGATTCGATGATCGACGACAACATTGAGGACGGAGACATCATCATCGTTGCGTCACAGCCGACAGCCGAAAACGGTCAGATGGTTGTCGCTCTGATCGACAGCAACTATGCGACGGTGAAGAGGTTTTATCGCGAAGCTGATTTTATTCGCCTCGAACCGGCGAATCCGCAGTTCAAACCAATCTTCATCAGGACGCCGGAGAGAATTCAGATCCAGGGTATCGTGAGAGGGTTAATTCGTAAATATGCCACAGCGTGAGGTGGAGTTTGTTGGGTTTGCGCTGGGCGATTGCACGGTCAATATCGATCCGGCTTCAGCGAAGTACTTGCGAGTTGTACACGGTACGGCGCTCGAGCTCGCGGTGCACAATCAGTTCGGTGCGGACATTGGCGGCTTCTGGTTGCTGTCAGATCAGATCAATCAGTTGCGCCGGCTTCCGGAGTATTACTCACCGGATGAGGCGCCACTTGTCGAATTTGCAATCGAAGCTTACCTCGCCGCGCAGATTCGAGGATTAAAGCTTGATCTGATGTAGGAACGTCTGCGAGACTCCCGGTGGAGAGATCAGCCTAGCGCTCGAATGGCCAGAAACTCAAATATCGAATGGACACACCACACCTTCAATCCATGGTGGGGTTGCAAGAAAGTTTCGGCTGCTTGCGATCATTGTTATGCGGAACTGTGGGCGAAACGTATGGGTCATCAACTATGGGGAGCGGACTCACCGCGGCGTTTCTTTGGTGACTCACATTGGCGCGAACCGCTTACGTGGAATGAAGAGGCTGGGCTGTTAGGACGTCGATATCGGGTTTTTTGTGCGAGTATGGCCGATGTGTTTGAGAACCGGGCTGACTTGAATTCGCAGCGCCTAAGATTGTGGGAACTCATTGACAACACCCCAAACTTAGATTGGCTCCTTCTGACAAAGCGGCCTCAAAATATTGCACGCATCGCTCCTTGGGGAGCCAGATGGCCTGCGAATGTTTGGTTAGGCACAAGTGTTGAAAACCAGGCGTTGGCTGAGAAACGATTGCCATACCTGTTGAAAAATCCGGCAAGGGTTCGATTTCTTTCATGCGAACCTTTGCTGGGTCCGCTCAATTTGCAGCAATGGTTCACGAGAAGGGATTTTCATCCCATTGATTGGATCATCGCGGGCGGCGAGAGTGGCGGCGCTTCGCGACCGATGCATCCGGACTGGGTATTGAATCTTTTAGATCAGTGCCGAGCTCACAAAGTGCCGTTTCATTTTAAGCAGTGGGGTCAATGGGTTCCGGCAGAATTGGCCCCAGGAACACCTCGGGTGAGACTGCTTGAATTCACTAATGAACGCTCGGTCGAGATGGTACGCCTCAGCAAAAAACTCGCCGGCCGAATTCTTGAAGGAACCACTTGGGATGGTATACCTCACATACCTCTGACTCATGCCTAAAGTTGACCTCACAAATTATCGACACCGCGAGCACGCCTACATAAATCACCCTCGTTGACTTGTTCTTGTGCGACGAACCACAATGAAGGCGATGCCGATGATGATCATTGCGCCGCCGATCAAAGTGCGCCAGCCTATCTCTTCGTCCAAAACAATCATTCCCAGGATCACTGCGACTACCGGTGTGACCAGCGCTATCAACATCGAGTTCGTAACGTCCATGTTCAGTACCAGCCAGTAGTAAAGCAAAAACGCAATCACAGAACCGACGATCGCCAGGTAGAACAGAGCGACAAAAGCCATCGGTGTCCATCGATAGTGCAGTGGATTGCCTTCCAGCGGGATTCCCACCGCCAGCAGCAGCAATAAACCGAAAATCATTTGCCCGCCGGCCAGTATCGCCGGATCAAGATGCTTCCCGTAGGCTTTCACCAACACATTCGCATAGGCCGCACACATCGAACCGAAAACCAGGGCCACACAGCCCATCACCGCTTGACGACCAGCAATGGCAAGTTGATTGGAAAAAACTACTCCAACACCGCACACTCCAAGGATGACGCCGCCGATCCTGGCCCAACTCAGTCGTTCGCCAGGCAGATGGAAGTGCGCAAAGATCAATCCAAAGACGGGAATCGTTGCTTGCAAGAGAGCGGCAAGCCCGGAAGTGATGTACTGCTCTCCCCAAAACACCAGACCGTAGTTGAATCCGAACGAAAGAATCCCAGTGATCGCTAAAAGGATCCAATCGGCACGCGTTCGCGGAATTCGCAGACGCCGAATCAAAATCCAGGACAGGAGGATCGTGAGGGCGATTACAAACCTGATACCCGCAAACGTAAACGGCGGAAGATCGGCGAGGCCCAGCTTGATGAAAAGCCAGGTGGAGCCCCAGATGCCGCAGAGTACAAGCCAGACGAGACGTGCCTTCATATTTTTCAGGCCACAATAAAGCACAAAAAGCACAAACGATTTAGCTTTAGCATTTGTGCTTCTTGTGCCTCTTTTGCGGCTACGTTTTGTGCCGAACTATTGCGGCTGCTCCAGTTTGATGATCGCGAACACAGCTCCCTGCGGATCGTTCAGGATCGCGAACCGTCCGACTCCCGGAATATTGTCTGGCGGCATCATAACTGTGGCCCCAAGCTCGGTCGCTTCCGCCGCTTTGGCGTCGCAATCGTCGACGGCAAAGTAAACGAGCCAGTGCGGTGGAACCGATCCCATTTCCGGCGTGATCTTGTACATACCACCGATACCTTCCTCGCCGTTTTTGAAGATTGTGTATTCGATTGGACCCGGAAAAGCTTCTCTGGACCAACCCAATACATTCGAATAAAACTCTCCTGCTTTCTGCGTGTCGTGTGTGGCTAGTTCGTTCCAGCAAACCGACCCCGAAACCATACGAACCGCAGAGCCTGGGTGATTTTGCGCTTGCCAAAGCGCGAACACCGCTCCAGTCGGATCCTGGACCACAGCCATTCGGCCCTCTGTCATAACATCAAACGGCTCCTTGAGGAGTGTCGCGCCTGTAGCTTTCGCCTTCTCTGCCGTCTCATCAGCGTTGTTGACGGAGACATAACTAAGCCAGTTCGGTGGAACTCCCTGCGCCTTCATTTCAGGCATCAATTCGTAAAGTGCACCGAGGTCTTTGCCGTTGAGCTTGAGCATTGTGTAGACCATTCCTGGTCCCATCGGGTGGTCCTCGTACTCCCAGCCGAAGAGTTGCGTGTAAAAAGTTTTCGCGGCTGCGCTATCAGTTGTACCTAACTCAACCCAGCAGAACGTACCTGGTTTGTATTGGAGTGTCTCTTGCATTCGTGCTTCAGTCATCTGGGCCATCCTCCTTCAAAAGTCGAACCAATGCGGGGAGAAACGTTTTGTTTTTGGAAGCGGGTAATCTAGCAAAAAACGCAGGATTGAGCTACGGATAGGTACGAGAAAGTAGTGTCACTTAATTTGTGCCCCACAATTCAAAGTGATCCACTATACGAGAGTTTAAAAAGACGAAATGCGCTGCTCCCAGCAAGCTGAAAGCAGCGCAATCCGTTTTCCCATAGTTCGCCGAAGCTCCCTACAGGATGGCATCAAGAGCATGTACACGCTCAAGTTGCCAATTTGTATCCCGATGATCAACTGGCGGTCAGTCAATCGCCGGTCAGCACAGAATGTTTTCACAATCCTCGCGTTCCGAAGAACGCGGTGCCTTTAGGTTTTTGTTGTGGTGGCTTTTCCTCCACCGCCGATTACGCTTCGGCAACGAAGCTCAACTTACGTTGAGCAACTTTTGCTCCCTTCGGCGGGTCCTTGCCTCCGGGTGCCATTCGTTTTTATTCGAATGGCTCGAGAAAGTCTCGCAACCTTCTCTAGCTAAGCCTTTCGGCTCCGATTAGGGCGTCAATAGAATCAACAGCCGCCTGTCTCTTCTCTCGCTCGGGCGTCACCGCACCGATTGCCGATCCCTTTCTCGGTCTCGAAGGCCGCAACCCTCGTGACAGGAAGGTTTATACTCTTGAACGATTTTTGTAGCAACTTTTTATGTGTTTTATTTTGACAGTGATTTTGTTTTCTTGAGTGCTGCAACGATCTTACTCTGCACTGCTTTCATTTCTTCCTCATCTTTATACTTCGTGCGCGGCCAGAAAAATCCTTTCAATCCATCTTTCCTGCGTCGTGGAACTACGTGCACGTGCAAATGAGGCACGCTCTGACTCACGCGATTGTTCATCGCTACAAAAGTTCCTTCCGCATCGAGCGCTGATTGAACTACACGAGAAAGCAGTTGCGCGGCCTCGAAGTATGGACCAACGAGCGTGGCCGGAAGTTCGCCGAGTGTTTCCACATGTTCTCGCGGCACCAGTAAAGTATGGCCGTGAAACAGTGGACGATGATCGAGAAAAGCGACTGAGTTCTTGTCTTCGTAAACTATAGTTGCCGGCAGTTCGCCAGACACAATTCGGCAAAACAGACAGTCCATGAATGAACCAATCCCTTCTAACCGGGCGCCAGTCGTCTTTAATCCTCGTCAAACCCGGGCCTGACAAAGTCGCGTGCTTGCGGAAAGCCTTTTTCCAGACGCTGGCGCAAACGTTCGAGCTGAAGCATCAACGTCATAATCGATCCCGCGCGCTCCGGCAACGATAGTTGCATCAGCCGCCACGCTGCAATCGATCGGTCGATCCCGATCAACGCGACCTTTGCCGATCCGTCGGAATCCTTCGGAAAATCAGCCAACTCCGGGTCTTCTTCTTCACGCCGGCCTGACAGGGCCCGAATCGTCTTCACCGCGATTTGATACTGATACCATTGAATAACTTCGCGCGCATCTTCCAGGCGTTCTGAATCACTGACTTCCATCGTCTGGTCAAACTCGCGAAACCAGTCGCTGGCCGCATTCGCGTACTTTTTACCGCACTTCGCCAACGGGTGATTGTCAATGAGCTGTCTTTTTCTGTTAGAGTGTGCTTCGTGTTCTTCGCCATTCCCGGCGAGATCGACACCGGCTTCTCTGGCCCATTCAACAATCATTTCACGCGTTTCCAGAAAGATGGAACCGAGTTTTCGCCAGAATGCTTCATTGCGAAGATCGCGGCTCGCGGGGGGCTCGTCGTCTTCCTGCTCGGTCGCATAGACGAGACAACGTGAGGTCAAAGGACACCGTTCACACCAACGATCGCAATAGTTGTAAATGCCTGAAATTAAGTCAGGATTGTTGGCGAGTTCGGTGAGGGTTCTTCGTCGCATTAATTTGTCTCCTTGATGAGGTTAAGGTTGGCTCATTCTATGACAAAGCGATTCTCCAAGTCACGATCCTTTTTACTAGTCCTGCTGATCAAGGATTCGCGCATTCAAAGCCTTAGGCTCGTGGAGTGACGGCGCGGGACACTCCGTGATGCTGCGCGTCAACAGCGATGAGGCAACACTTCGTTATGTGCTGTCGCGCATGGGACGTGACGCGCAGCAGAAGTATGTGACACTTTGGGTATTGTTCTACGGACCAGAAGGCGGGGAACACGGATAACACGGATTTTTTGACGGATCTGCTTTTACAAATCCGTGTCATCCGTGGCTCGGTTTGACAGCTTTCGCGAACGCGGCGGTATTTAAGGTGTTTAGAACTTCCTTGCGTGTCACCCAGCCGCGGCGGGCCATCGCGACACCATACTTCACGTTGTTCATCGCTTTCACTGAATGCGCATCGGTTGAGATCACAAACTTGATCTTTCTCTTCCGTGCTTCGCGCACCCAGCGTGGCTCCAGGTCAAGGCGGTAAGGATCGCCGTTAATCTCGATCGCCGCCTTCGACTCCGCAATCACATCCAGAATGCGTTCGACGTCACAGTCAAACGGTGGCCTTCGTTGCAGTAATCGCCCGAGCGCGTGCCCCCAGATCTTGAACACCGGATAACGCATCGCTTTCGTGATCCGCTCCGTCATCTTCGCCGAGTCCATTTTGTAACGCGCATGAATGCTCGCCACGATCACGTCGAGCTTCTCGAGTACATCATCCGGATAATCAAGCTTCCCATCAGCGACGATGTCCGACTCAGTACCACGCAGTATTTTGATCGAGACCTTCTCCTGCACCTCGTCAATCTCGTCCCACTGGCGTCTCAACCGATCCAACTTCAACCCGTTGGCATAAATCGCCGTCGGCGAGTGGTCGGTGATAGTGATGTATTTCATTCCCATCTCTTCAGCGCCACGCACCATCGCTTCGAGCGTGTGAATGCCATCGGAATACGTCGTGTGGCAATGGACCATGCCCTTGATGTCCGCCTCAGTGACCAGTTCGTCAGGCAGCTTTTTCGCGAGTGCCGCTTCGACCTCGCCCGCGTTCTCACGCAACTCCGGCGGGATGTAAGCCATGCCGAGATGGTTGTAGATCTCTTCTTCGCTGCGCGGTGAGCGGGCCAGACCTTTTTTCTTTTGCGCCGCTTGCTCCATCACTTTTTCCACGTGCGCTTCGGACCCCGTTCTAACAAAGAGCGAAACTGCAAACTCTTTCGGCGTCACCACCGTGAGTGAAACCGGCGCGCCATCAGCAAACTGTGCGACGCACTCGTTTGGACCATCCATCCGGCTCGACAAAATGAGCGGGGAGCGCAGAAATTGCTCAATGACTGTCGCCGGCTTTTTCGCACTTGCGACGAGATCGACAATCCCAATCGTCTCTTCCCAGCGACGCAGCGAACCCGCAACGCTAACATCGACGACTCCGTCGATCGTTTTGAGAAACTCGATCGCCTGCTCCGCGGTGCTCCACGCGTGATGAAGATGCAAACGTTGCTTCGGCTTTTTTACCGGGTTCGAGATTTTGGCGAGCAGGCGCTCCGCAGTTTTTGGTCCAAAGCCTTTTAGCTGTTGCAAGCGACCTGTTTCGGCCGCGGCCTTTAGCTGCGCGATGGAAGTGATTCCGATTTCGTTGAGTTGTTTTATCTTCTCAATGCTCAACCCCGGTACAGTTGAGAGTTCGACAACGCCGGTCGGAAACTCTTTGCGCAGCCCATTCAAAACTGACGACTCGCCGGTGAGATAAAGTTGTTTGATCTGGGAAGCGAGTGCGTCGCCGATGCGTGGCAACGTCGTCAAACGATCTTCTTTGACCAGGCGATCGAGATCGGCAACGGCTTGAATCGCTCGTGCGCCGGCGTTGTAAGCCTTGGCTTTGAAGCGATACTGACCGCCCTTCAAGTCCATCAACGTCGCGATCTCCTGCAAGGCGGCGGCAACGCCGAAGCGGTCGAGTTGTGCTTTTTGAGCTTCGGACATCGAAGGCAAGTTTCGCTTTTTTCCCGCAAAGGCGCAAAGGGAGCAAGGACGCAAAGCTAATCCCCTATCTTTCCCTTTCTTTGCGCCTTTGCACCCTTTGCGTCTTTGCGGGAATAATTACTCTCATCATGGCTATAGCATCAATCAATCCCACAACGGGTGAAACTCTGAAAACTTTCTCGGCTTTATCCGCAGCGCAGATCGAAGAAAAACTCCAACTCGCGGCAGATACGTTTCGCGCTTATCGTCACACACCGTTCGCGGATCGCTCGCGCATGATGCAGAGCGCCGCGGAGATCCTGGACAACGAGAAACAGGAATTAGGCCAATTGATGACGACCGAAATGGGCAAGCCCATCAAAGCCGCCGTCAGTGAAGCGGAAAAGTGCGCGTGGGTTTGCCGCTACTACGCAGAAAATGCCGAACGTCATCTCGCCGATCAGCTCGTAGAAACGAATGCGCAAAAGAGCTACGTGCGTTTCCAGCCGCTTGGTCCAGTGCTCGCGGTGATGCCGTGGAACTTTCCTTTCTGGCAGGTTTTTCGTTTCGCGGCCCCGGCTTTGATGGCCGGGAACGTTGGACTGCTCAAACACGCTTCGAATGTTCCGCAGTGTGCACTCGCGATCGAAGAAGTCTTCACTCGCGCAGGGTTTCCACAAGGCGCATTTCAAACTCTGCTGGTTGGTTCTGACGCAGTCGAGAAGATCCTGAACGATCCACGCGTGGTCGCCGCAACCTTAACCGGCAGTGAACCTGCGGGCAGCAGCGTCGCATCGATTGCCGGAAAACAGATTAAGAAGACTGTTCTCGAACTCGGCGGCAGCGATCCGTTTATCGTCATGCCTTCGGCAAATCTCGATGAGGCGGTGACGACCGCGGTCAAGGCACGGACCATCAACAACGGCCAATCGTGCATCGCAGCCAAACGCTTCATCGTTGCACGCGAGATCTACGAAGAGTTTGAGCGGAAGTTTGTGAGTCAGATGCAGGCGCTGCGAATCGGCGACCCGATGGAAGAGTCGACTGAGATTGGACCACTCGCTACACCTCAGATCGTTGACGATCTCGAAGAGCAAGTGAAAAAGGCAGTGGCCACCGGCGCGCGTGTGTTAACCGGCGGAAAGAGACTCAATCGTCCTGGAAACTTCTTCGAACCGACGGTGCTGGTCGATGTAGACATCACAGCGCCCGTTTCGTGCGAAGAGACCTTTGGACCGGTGGCGATGCTATTTCGCGCGGATGATATTCACGAAGCGATCCGGATCGCGAATGCAACGCAATTCGGACTCGGTTCCGCCGCCTGGACCAACGAGCCTGGCGAACAAGCTAAATTCATCGAAGAGCTTGAAGCCGGATCAGTGTTCATCAATGGAATGGTTGCGTCAGATCCCCGTTTACCGTTTGGCGGTGTTAAGCATTCCGGTTACGGCCGCGAACTCGCGGAGTTTGGAATCCGCGAGTTCGTGAACATCAAGACCGTTTGGATTGGTGGATGATAAATCCTGGTCATCCTGAAATCCTGTCTCAGTTCTTCGTTGACGCCTGATGACAATCCACCGCTCGGTTTCGACAATGATTTCAGTCCGCGTTTTCATGATGCGGTCCTTTCAATCACCTGTGTCCGCGGCCGAAATTCCCTTCGCGGCCGAGCAGGCTTAAGAATCTTTACCAACACTCGGAACAGGATCCGAGGCTCGAAAAGCGTGGAAGGCGCCGTCAACATATTGAACACCCGCAGTAAAACTCTGCGTACTGCTACCTTTCGCGTCGCGAGTTCGATCACACGGTCCATGTAGCGGTGCATGAACCTGGTCATGCGCCCGGGAACGCCGCCCGTGCATTCACGGTACCGGTAGTCTTGAGCAGTCGTCAGCATCCACGGTGTTTCGTTGACCTTCGCGAGTCGCTTCTGAAAACATCGACTGAGGCCGGTTAAACTTCCATCCGGAAACCGTCGTCGTTGTTCACCTATAGTCTTCTGCAAAGCTAATGCACCAAGCGCAGCGTTCGTCATTCCCTGCCCGTAAACCGGATTGAAAGCACAAGCTGCATCACCTAAAACCAGGAAGTTGTCCGGCAACTCTTTAGCGCGCTCATACTGCCGCAGTCGATTTTCTGTCGCGCGATGCGTTTTGATCGGCGTGAGTGGCTGCGCGGCGCTAATGGCATCGAAGATCGTTGACACGGGCAGGCTGCGCGCAAAGTCGAGGAACCCGAGCTCATCGCTGGGCGGATAGTCGCGACCACCACCGATAAGAGTTACTAACCAGCGATTTCCTTCGACCTGAAACAGAATCGCGCCGCGTTTTCGTTCTGGTGGCGCGCCCTGCACAAACACGCATTTCCAGTCGCGCTCGAAGTTGTCCGGAATCTGGTACAGCCTGCTTGCGTAACCAATGTGCGCATTGATCACCGTTTCTTCAGGCGCCGAGTAACTCAAATCCCTTAGCCAGCGCGGCGCGCGTGAAGCACGGCCGGTCGCGTCAACAACCAGATCCGCACGCAACTCTTTAGCAATCCGGCGGTCGGCAGCAGAACTCCGCGGACAAATAAGAACACCCGCAAGTTGATTCCCGGAAGAGGCGGGAAGGAGACGTAAGACATCAGTGTTGTCCACTATCTCGACTTTCGGATTGCGCGCGAGATGTCGCCGGACGTACAAGTCGAGCATCGGACGAGTGAAAGCAAGCACTTTCAAATCAGATGGAAATCTAACTCCCCAACCAGCCGGCGTGAACCACGCTATCTCATTCGCCATATCCACCACCGGTGCTCCGGCGGCGATCATTTCGTCTTGCAGTCCCGGAAAAAACTCTTCGAGAATTTGCCGCCCGCGCACCAACAACCCATGGACGTGATTCGCCTGAGGGATGCCACGGCGAGCTTCGGTGTTTTCGGGATAAGCGTCGCGCTCGATCAAGGTTACGCGGTCAAAGTGATCCGCCAGCACGCGTGCCGCCAGTAGCCCGGTTAGACTTCCTCCAAGCACTACTGCATGCTGGCCGTTAGTCTCAACCTGGTGGTTCGCTCTTGTATTCATTGCAATTCCTCCTAAATAATCTGGGTCAAGTTCAGAGTTCAAGCTTTAGCTTGCCGCCCAAAGAAGCAGCCTAACGGCTGAACTCTGAACGTCGAGTGAGTGCCGAGAAAATACGGCTTG
>JAICGZ010000156.1 GCA_025922875.1 Pyrinomonadaceae bacterium | reverse complement strand
CCTTCTTGGGGGTGGGGGCCCGGCCCTCTTTTTCTTAAAAAACCCCCACACTAAAAAAACCCGCCGCCCCCCCCCCCCCGCACTCCAATGAAGGGTCAAATTCTTCGAACTCATGAATTCGGCATGACGTATCCTCAACTAACGCGAGCGTTTTGTTTGACAGTCCCGGCAGGCGGTTCTTAGAATACGCCTTGCTTAGCCCAGTTAATTCCGCTTTTGGCCCCAAATTTCGAGGATTTAGCCGTGAGTCTGGTCAAAATCATCGTCATCACGATCATCGTCATCCTCAGTATTCTGCTCTTCGGTCGTTTTTTCGTATAGCCGAACGGCTGCTGATGCTGCGCTGTATTGCCCTTGCTCTTCTACTTGTCTGCCTGCACGTAACTGCTCCAGTCACTTTTGCGCAACAGACGAGTGATGATGACGAAGTAGTGCGTGTTAACACCGACCTCCTCCTCTTCCCGATCCGCATTCGAGACAAGAAGGGCCAGGCAGTTTCCGGTCTGACCGAACAGGATCTACTGCTGAAAGATCAGGACCAGGTCACCACCGGTTTGTACTTTTCTCCGGGCGCGGATCGAGTGGCGTTGCTGTTTGCGTTAGACCAGTCAGGAAGCCTGCGCGAAATCATCTCGCAACAGCAGGAAGCAGCACTCGCCCTTTTCTCTCGCTTCGGTGAACGATCGAGCGTCGCGGTCCTTCGTTTCTCCGACACTTCTTCACTCGCAGTTCCCTTCACCAAAGATTTACCGGCCGCGCGAGATGCATTCAACTTCTACGCGGCGCCAAATCAGCGCACGGCTCTCTTCGATGCGGCTGCAAAGTCAGTTAAGACATTCGACGATCTACCAAGAGTTCGGACCGAGCGTCGCATAGTCGTGCTGATCAGCGACGGACTGGACACGCGCAGCAGGACCAGTCCCGATAGCGTGATCAACGCGGCGCTCGAGAAACGTGTTTCGTTCTACGTGATCCACTTGCCCCTCTTCGAGCCACGCGATGGACGTCTCTCCGTACGCCGGCCCACAAAGGGCTTTAAGGAACTCGCAGAAAAAACCGGCGGGAAGTACTTTCTCGTTGGCGACGCTAAATCCGCGCTCGCACCAAAGCAAAATGATCTGACGCCAATCTTCCAGGCGATCGAAGAAGATTTGAAAAGCCAGTACCTTTTGGGTTTCTATATATCCGAATCGTCGCGCGACAATCGCAAACACGTTTTCTCGGTAACCATGAAGCCTGATGGCGTCGAATACTCCGTGGGAGGAAAAAGGTATTCGCGAACGCAAAAATTCATGATCAATCTACCACCCGGAACCAAACAACTTCCTTAATTTAATCGCATGACTGAAAACCTTGAGCTTCGACACATCCGGCGCGCACTGATCAGCGTCTCTGACAAAACCGGCATCGTTGACTTCGCACGCGAACTCAGTGCTTTCAACGTAGAGATCATCAGCACCGGCGGAACCGCCAAAACACTGCGCGATGCGGGAATAAACGTACGCGACATCTCCAACATTACAGGGTTTCCGGAGATGATGGACGGGCGCGTAAAAACACTGCACCCGCGCGTGCACGGCGGATTGCTTGCCATTCGCGATAACCCGGAGCACGTCGCCGCCATGCAACAGCATGAGATAGAACCGATCGATATGGTGGTAGTGAACCTTTACCCGTTTGCCGAGACGATCAGGCGCGAAGGAGTGACGCGCGAAGAAGCCATCGAGCAGATCGATATCGGTGGCCCGGCAATGATTCGTTCGGCAGCGAAGAACTCGCGCGACGTCGCAGTTGTAGTACGTGCTTCCCGCTACGCAGAGATACTCGACGAAATGAGAAGACATGCCGGCGCCTTGTCAATCCGCACCAGGGAGCGACTCGCGCAAGAAGCATTTGAACAAACGTCCACCTACGACCTCCTTGTTAGTGCTTATCTTAAACACGAGAGCAGTTCCGATCAGTTCGTAACGATTGGGGGCGATCCGGCGTCTGCTCAACCTGTAAACGTTGCGGAGGAGTTTTCGGCCGAGACATTTCACGGCCAGTTGCCCGGTCAGGCATCCTGGACCATCAGTAAGACTGCTGATTTGCGATACGGTGAGAACCCGCATCAGATTGCTGCTCTTTATCAAATGACGGCGCATGGCGGCCTCGCCAATGCCGAGGTACTCTCCGGCAAGGAGATGTCATTCAACAACTACGTTGATGCTGATGCCGCGTGGGCGCTTGTTTGTGATTTTGAAGAGACTGCTTGCGCCATCGTCAAACACACAAATCCCGCGGGCGTGGGCTTGGGAGAAACCGTCGCAGAGGCTTATAGAAAAGCGCTTGCGACTGATCCCGTTTCAGCCTTCGGCGGCATCGTTGCATTCAATCGCACAGTCGACGCAGCGGCGGCTCAGGAAGCGATCAAAATCTTTACCGAAGTTCTGATTGCGCCGGGTTATGAACCGTCTGCGCTTGGTATCCTGCAAACCAGGAAGAACCTCCGCGTGCTTCGTTTGAAGAAGGAATCACCTGAGAAGAGACTCGAGTTTCGACACATACGCGGTGGAATGCTGGTCCAAACGAGCGACAACCACAAACTGGACCCTCAGCAACTCAAGGTGGTAACCACGCGCGCCCCGAGTGAGGAGGAAATTCGCGCGCTGCTGTTCGCATGGACCGTCTGCAAGCACACGAAGTCAAATGCGATTGTTTATGCCCGCGATGGACAAACGGTTGGAGTCGGAGCGGGACAAATGTCGCGCGTTGATTCGGTGAAGATTGGTGCGATGCGAGCGCAATTGCCTGTTGCAGGTTCGGTGCTTGCTTCTGATGCGTTCTTTCCGTTTCGCGACGGAATCGACGAAGCTGCAAAGCATGGGATCACGGCAGTGATTCAACCGGGTGGATCAGTTCGCGATGACGAAGTAACAGCGGCGGCAAATGAGCATGGGCTTGCGATGGTTTTCACAGGAGTTCGTCACTTCAAACATTAATTGTAGGGGTGGCCCTCCGTGGCCACCCCTCTCTCGATTCACCGACGAGGGGCGGCCACGGAGGGCCGCCCCTACAAAAATGTCCGGAACTTATGTGATACTCTCGGCACGCAACTCGGGAAGTGAGCATTGAAATATGGCTGAGAACCAAGACCAACTTAACAACGTCCCCTCTATCCGCTGCCGCTATTGCGGTCAACGAAACCAGGTCCGCACAGACGGCGGTGACGCGCGCTGCGGACGTTGCCGCCTGCCGTTGTCAGATGCGCCGCACAAGAAGTTCGCGCGTTTGGACAAGGAACAATACATCCACCCGGCTGACCGTCGCGCACTCGCAGCGTTACGCGCCATTCCGGGAATTGATTCAGCGTTGAAAAAACTTCTGGTCGTCACCGGCGAGTCTGCAATTCGCGTCATCTTCACCGCGAGCGCCGTCAAAGTTACGCCGACGCAGTGTCCCGATCTCTACGCAAAACTCCAGATTGCCTGCACGACGCTCGGTGTCGATATGCCTGAGTTGTTCGTCCAACAGAACCCGGTGGTCAACGCGTTCACCGGTGGCGTTGAGCGTCCCGTCATAGTGCTGTACTCGCAACTGATCGAAAGATTGAGCGACGAAGAAGTGCTTGCGGTTGTCGCGCACGAGGTGGGCCACATTCATTCCGAACACGTTCTCTACCTGACCGCCGCTCGTCTGCTCGAGTTTCTGGCGAAGACTGCCGTGCTGGCCTCACCGCTGGCTCTCATCGTCAAGGAAATACTCACGATGAGCATGCGCGCGGCCTTGCTCGCCTGGGCCAGGCGTGCCGAACTGTCATGCGATCGCGCCGCCTTGCTCGTCACCCAGGATGCGAATGTAATTGGCCGCACGATGATGAAGTTGAGCGGCGGCACTTTTGCTTCTCGCGTCGATTACGATCAGTTTCTCGCGCAGGCGCGCGACTTCCAAAAGAGCTACGACGAGAAAGCACTGGATCGCTTCTGGGCGGACGTGATCACCTCCGGGCTGAGCCATCCGTTTCCTGTCTGGCGCGTCTCGGAAATCCTGCAGTGGGTTGAAAGCGGCGAGTACAAAGCGCTCATGATGGCGCCCGAGAGCGCGGCAGCTTAGCGCGCTTTCCCGCAAAGCAGCAAAAGGGCCGCCAAGGCAAAATAAAGGATCTTGTTTGCTCCTTTGCGTCTTTGCGGGACAAAACATCATCAACTTTATGCTCAAAGACAAAAACGGAATCATCTTCGGAGTTGCGAACAAGCGCTCCATAGCGTGGGCCACCGCCCAGGCGTTGCACGAAGCAGGCGCAAACCTGGCATTCACATATCAGGGCGAGCGCTTGAAAGAAAACGTCGAAAGCCTGACGAGCGCGGCAATGCCGGGATCGTTACTTCTGTCATGCGACGTTACGAAACAGGAAGAGGTCGATGAGACCTTTCGGGAGGTGGGCGAGAAATTTGGCCGTCTCGATTTTCTTATTCACAGCATCGCCTTCGCGCCACGCGAAGCATTGGGCGGCGAATATCTCGACACTACCCGCGAAGCTTTTCTGACCGCACTCGAGATCAGTGCGTACTCTCTGCCGCAACTTGCTCGCGCCGCGGCGCCGTTGATGACTGAAGGCGGCAGTATCGTTTCAATGTCTTACTACGGCGCGGAAAAGGTCGTCGCTGGTTACAACGTAATGGGAGTTGCGAAAGCAGCACTCGAAGCAAGTACGCGCTATCTCGCGAAAGATCTTGGCCCGCGGAATATTCGCATCAACGCTATCAGCGCTGGTCCAATTCAAACTCTGTCAGCTCGCGGTGTCGCCGATTTCAGTACGATGTTGAAACACCATGCAGAACGCGCACCGCTCGGACGAAATGTGGAAGCGCGCGAAGTGGGAAACACCGCCGTCTTCCTTTGCAGTTCGATGTCTTCGGGAATTACAGGTGAAGTGATCTACGTCGATTGCGGCTACAACATCATGGGCATCTAGATCTGAGATGGAGAAAAACGAAAAGCGGATTGGCCGGCAAGCACCAGGGACGACGCAGGACGAGCAACTGCTCGAAAGTCCTCGGCCCGACGAGTTCAAGCATACCGACCCCTGGCGTGTGTTCCGCATCATGGGCGAGTTTGTCGAAGGCTTCGATGAACTTGCCACTCTGACGCGCGGCATCGCGATCTTTGGCTCCGCCCGCACCAAATCCGACGATCCCGATTACAAGGCGGCGCAGGAAACCGGGGCGTTGCTTTCCGCGCAGGGTTTCGCAGTGATCACCGGCGGAGGTCCGGGGATCATGGAAGCCGCTAACCGCGGCGCTTTCGAAGCCGGCGGGCTCTCAATCGGCTGCAATATCGAACTGCCATTCGAACAACGGCCAAACTCCTATCAGACTCTCAGTCTCACATTCAAATACTTCTTCGTCCGCAAGATGATGTTTGTGAAGTACAGTCTGGCGTTCGTGATCTTTCCCGGTGGCTTTGGGACACTTGACGAGTTGTTCGAAGCGCTGACGTTGATCCAGACGAGAAAGATTCGAAACTTTCCAATCGTGCTTTTCGGGAAGAGTTATTGGAGTGGAATGCTGGATTGGTTGCGCGATGTGATGTTACGGGAAGGTAAGATCTCTGAACAGGATATGGCTTTGTTTTTCATCACGGACTCGCCTGCTGAAGTGGTGGAGATTGTGACGAGAAGCCAGAGTTCACTCGCCGAGATCGATACGCCCATCTCCGACGAAATCAGACTGCCCAGTTAAAATAACTCCTTGGAGTGCGGCGGCCTGGCGCCGCACTCCAAGGAGTAGCTCAAGGCTGGAGGCTCGTATTCAACCATTCCAAATATGCAGGTGAACCAGTCGTCACCGGAACCGCAATGATTTCCGGTGTGTCGTAACTGTGCAGCGCCCGCACTTCCCTCTCGAGCTCTTCAAACTTTGCCCGCGTTGTTTTTGCGAGCAATAGAATCTCAGACTGCCGCTCGATCTTTCCGTCCCAACGATAAATCGATTCCATCTCCGGCAGAATCTGAACACAAGCGGCGAGATGTGCTCCAACGACCATATCAGCGAGTCGCGTTGCTTCTTCGACATTAGCAGCAGTCATGAAGACCACAATTGCATCAGTAACATCGTTCGACATAAAACTACTCTTCATCTTCAATCGGTCCACCAGTAAGGGGCGTCGTGTCGCGACCAAAAAACGCGTTGTAAACTTCCGTCGCACGATCAACATCGCGCTCGTCTACAAAGATTATCGCACCTTCCCACGTCGCCGATAGCAGCGGCGAAAACGCATCCGCGCCGCCCGACTTAACCACAGAGCGAATTCCATTCTGCGTAAATATATCGTTCACCATCTCTGCTTCCGCGGGGGAACCAAGGTTATGTAGCGCAACAAAGCGTGCTTCGCTCGTGTCGCGACCCGTGTTCTCCACCGTTAAGCGGTCAACGAGCGGTGAATTGTCGTCGGGGCAAACGGTTATGCCGGGTTCGTATTCAGCCTCACAAACGGGACAGAACATATCTGGACTCCTCAACTGACTTTCGCCTTAAACGGAATCTCATCAAAATGCGTCATCCGTTTGAAAGCACTAAAACGATCATTAATCTCAGCGTGCGTCAGGCGTTTGACTCGCTCGGTGCCAAACTCCTCCACATTGAACGACGCCATCACCGATCCAAAAATCATCGCTCGTCTCATCGCACTTTCATCGAGCGTGTCCTGGCTCGCAAGGTAACCCATGAAGCCTCCGGCAAATGTATCGCCCGCGCCGGTCGGATCAAAAACTGACTCGAGTGGATAGGCAGGTATCGCAAAATAACTTTCGGCAGTAAACAGCGCCGCGCCATATTCGCCGCGCTTGATGATCAGTGCTTTTGGTCCCCAACCGAGAATCTCGCGCGCGGCTTTGATCAGATTGGGAATGCCCGTGAGCTGACGGGCTTCCGCATCGTTGATGATCACAACGTCAACGCCTCTGATTGTCCGCACCAGCGAATCGCGCGTGTGTTCGATCCAGAGGTTCATCGTATCCAGCGCCACCAATTCGGCGTTGGGCATCTGCTCCCGCACTCCACGTTGGAGGTCCGGTTGAATGTTGCCCAGGAACAGCAGTCGCGATCCTTTTGATTCCTCAGAGATCTTTGGCTGGAAGTCCGCAAAGACGTTCAAATCAGTGAACAGTGTGTGAGCGGTATTCAGATCGTATTCGTAACGACCTCCCCAACGAAACGTTTTACCGTGTTCGATCCTTTCGAGGTCGCGTGTACATATGCCACGGCTGTCAAACACTTCCTGGTCCGTGAAGTCGCCTCCGACCACACCGACGATGCTGACGTTAGTAAAGAAGCTGGCTGAGATTGAGAAGTGCGACGCTGAACCACCGAGCATCTCGTCGCATTTTCCAAAAGGTGTTTCGACTGCGTCGTACGCAACCGATCCGACAACTAGAAGGGACATGGTAGTTACTGTGTTTTCGGAGCTTCGAGTGCGCGCAGCTCCTCCTGCGCTTCCTTTGCGTAGCGACTGTTAGGGTAGTCGTTAACCAACTTCTTCAGATAGTCGCGGCCCATTTCGCGAAACTGTTCGGACGTCAGCGTCCGTTTTTCACCACCATCAAAACTGACGTACAGCTCCGGTTTCTGCTTGCCTTTGTTGTCCGCGAGCCAGAGACTGCTTTGGCCGGCCATCAGCAGCACTTCATCAATCTTGGCGAAGTTCGGGTTGCCGGCGATGATCTCTTCGCAGCGCTTCAAGGCTGCGACATAAGCCTTCTTCAATTTGAAGTAATTCTTTGCGACTTCGAGATTGTGATGGGAGTCTCTTTCGAGATCCGGATCTCGGAGCGTCGCAGGGTCAGGACCACTCCGGACGCCCTGCGCGTAAATGGCCGGCGCCGAAATCATAAATCCAGAAATAATGACGAAGAATAAAAACTTAATTCTCATATCCCCTACCTCAGATTATTTCCCGCAAAGGCGCAAAGGAAGACGCAAAGTTTACTTCGATTTTTTCTTTGCTGTCTTTGCGCCAAAAACTCCTCACCTGCCCTTACGATGCGTATTTTTTGATGATCGCTTCAAGCTTCTTTGTTGTCGCCTCCGGCCAGAGATTCGGCGCCGTGAAGATCGCATGCTGCAACGCTGTGCCGCACTTACACTCGCGGTGGCTGTGCGCCAGTTGCTTGACAGCCTCACGCAAAATCGTTTGGGCATTCCGCACGTTCTTGTTCAAATACTCGACCACTGTCTCGACACTCACCGCATCATGATCCGGATGCCAGCAATCATAATCAGTAACGAGCGCAAGCGTCGCGTAACAAATCTCGGCTTCACGCGCGAGCTTGGCTTCCTGCAAGTTTGTCATGCCGATAATGTCCATGCCCCACGAGCGATAGACATGCGATTCGGCAACACTCGAGAACGCCGGCCCTTCCATGCACAGATACGTGCCGCCGCGATGCGCTTTTACCTCCGCAGCACGACACGACGACTCGAGCACGTCGCCCAGCCTTCCGCAAACCGGATGAGCAAAAGAAACATGCGCGACTATACCTTCGCCAAAGAAGGTCGACTCTTTAACGCGCCCTCTGGTCCGATCGAAAAACTGATCGGGAATAACCATGTCGAGCGGCTCGTACTTCTCCCGCAATGACCCAACTGCTGATGCCGAAAGAATGCTCTCCACGCCCAGCAGCTTCATCGCATAGATGTTGGCGCGAAACGGAACTTCCGTGGGCGTCAATCGATGTCCACGTCCATGACGCGGAAGGAAAGCAACTTGCTGGCCCTCGAGAGTTCCGACGATGAACGCATCGGAAGGTGGTCCAAAAGGAGTGTCGACTTTAACTTCTTCGACGCCGGTCAACTCCGGCATTTGATAAAGACCGCTGCCGCCGATGATGCCGGTGCGAATTCCTGACGCTGTGCTCATGAAAGTTCTCCGCGATACGGGACCGGACTCAACTCCTTTTCACCCTGCTCCAATCGACACAATGGCTCATCGGGATCGTGATAGAACAAGCAGAGCCAACTCTCGCGCGCCGCCTGGGGTAACAGTTTCTTCTTAGCTTCGAGAGTCTCCACCGGATAAAGGTCGTAGCCCATAATCCATGGCAGACGAACGTGCGCGCGCAAGGGCACGAGATCGGCAAAGCCGAACATCGTCTTCCCTTCTCTCTCGAGCCGCCAACATTGCATCGATCTATTGTGCCCAGGAATAGTTTCCATTTTCAGACCGGGCACAACTTCGTAATCGCTCTCTTTTGGTTCGAGTTGTCCCGATTCAATCAGCGATCTCCAGTTCTCGGGCAAATAACTCGCTCGATCGCGCTCAGTCGGATGTTCTGCATGTTCCAACTCCGCGCGCGAAACGAAGTAACGAGCATTTGGAAATGAAGGGACGGCTTTTCCTGAATTGTCGAGTTTCGTATTTCCGCCGGCGTGATCGAAATGCAGGTGCGTGTTCACCACGATCGTCACTTCTTCAGCCGTATAGCCGGTGCGCATCTCGAGTGTCTCACTCAGCGGCCGCGCACGATCTATCCCGTACATCGAGACCTGCTTTGTGGTCCACTTGTCGCCGATTCCAGTTTCGATTAAAACCTTCTCTGAACCCGTATCGATGAAAACACAATTCATGTTCATGCGAATGCGGTTCTCATCGTCAGGCGGGGAGACCTGCGACCAGAGCTTGCGCGGGACCACTCCGAACATCGCACCTCCGTCCAGGCGGAATTCGGTGTCCTGAATGATCTCGACGCGGTAATCGCCTAATTGCATGGAATCCGAGTTTTTATAGGTCCTATAGTCATATAGGACCTATAAGACCTATTGATTCGGCTTCGCTGGGCTCTTAGTCGCGTTTGGTTTAGGAGCCTGCTCGGGTGCGGGCTGCTGCTCCGGGTGTGCGAATCCTGGAGGCAAGCCTTGCATCGGCTGTTGCTCGGGAGCTTTTACCTGATAGTTGTCCGCAACCTTCACGTGTGAACGGCTGACAATCTCGTCCAGTATCTTCTTCGCTTTCTCCTGTTCAACTGCCGCCTTTGCTTTATCGCGTGGCGATTGTGGCGGCGCAAAAGGATTAGCGGCGGCATCATTGATCAGAATGTGACGCGCGTGGACCTTCTCCTCCGGCTTGCCGTCTTTCGTCTCGGTCTTTCGCTCTTCCAGCTTGATGATGTGGAAACCAAACTTGCTCTGGACCACGTCGCTGATCTCGCCGGGTTTTAGGGCGTACGTGGCTTGCTCGAATTCGGGCACCATATCGCCGCGGCCGAACCAGCCGAGATCGCCACCCTTATCTTTACTGCCGTCCGTTGAAAACTCCTGCGCCAACTTGCCGAAGTCTTCCCCCGCGCGAGCACGTTTGAGAACTTCCTCAGCCGTAGCGCGGTTCTTTTTGTCAGTGTCCATCTCGGGATGGCTCGCAAGATACGCGTTTACTTCCTCATCGGTGGCCTTCATCTTCTCCTGCAGCTTGTCGACTGCGTACTTCTGAGCAAGAACACGCGCGTGCTGTAACGTCATTTGCAAACGGACTGCCGGCTTCTTGTCGAGGCCCTGCTCGATGGCTCGTTTTTCCGCAACGTAGATTCGACCCAATCGCTGCTTGAGCATGTTGAGTTGCTCGGCTGGAATTTCCTGTGACGCAAATTGCGGATCCTTTGCCTTTGCATCGGCGATGATCTGATCGAACTTCTGCTGATTGCCAGGTTGTTTGAAAAATTCTTCAACCTCTTTATCGGTAATGTCACCACCACCACCCGCCGCGGCGTTCTCGCCTTGTTGCTCGAAATAATATTGAGCAATGACACTGGCTTTCTGAAATTCAAGCTGCCGCTTCATGTCCGGAGCGTTGGCGACGCCATGCGCCTGCGCCTCTTCAGCGACGGCCAAAAGACGTCGCACGTCCTGCGCAAACTCCTTGCGCGCAGTTTCGTCGGCAGCCAACCGCGCACGCATCTGGGGCGGCTGGTCTTCGGCGATCATAGTCATGTCTTCAGCAGTTAGTTCGACCGGGCCGGTCTTCCGTGCTTTAACCTGCCAGAAAATCAAACCTGCTGAAAAAACTATGGCGACGGCAGCAGCGATGAGAGCTTTTCTTGTAGAAGTCAAAATACTGTCCTTTCTAACACTATCAATGCTGCACCAATTCGAGCAGCACTCCATTAAAAGACGATGGATGAACAAAGGCTACCAAACACCCGCCTGCACCCATGCGCGGCGTTTCGTCAATCAACCGCGCTCCCTTGTTTTTCAGTTCAGTAAGCGAGGCCTCGATGTCAGTAACCTCGACCGCGATATGGTGCATTCCCGGTCCGCGTTTAGCGAGAAACTTTCCCACAGATGTTTCAGGGCCGAGCGGCTCGAGCAATTCCACGTGAGTGTCGCCCACCGCCAGCATGCAAACCTTGACCCCTTGCTCGGCGACCTCTTCGGTCGAATCCACTTGCAAGCCAAGCGCATCCCGCCAGACCGCAAGACCTTCTTCGATGCTTGTTGTGGCGATTCCGATGTGATCAATTTTCAGCAGCCTGAATAATCTCCTCAACCGCAGAATAAGGGTCTCGCTGCCGGGTTGCAACCTCGTCCGCTAGCCGGTTAAGCATAGCAACCGACGAATCGGATGCCAAAACCCGTGCGAGCAGACGCTCTCGCAAAAGTTCGACAATTCGCCAGCGGGCAATAGCCTTGCGCCGCTCACTACTCACGCGAGTCCCAAGCTGTGCCTGGCAGAAGCTGTCAATCGCCTGTGCCAGCCCGTCTATCCCGGTGTTTTCAGTGGCGACAGTCTTCACGATGGGAGGATCCCAGCCGTCGTCGCGCGAGGCCAGTGATAACAGCGACTCCAGCTCTTTTTCTGTAGCGTAAACACCTTCCTTATCGGCTTTGTTGATGACGAAGACGTCGCCGATTTCCATTATTCCGGCTTTGATGGCCTGAATGTCGTCGCCCATGCCGGGCACTAAAACCACCACTGAAACGTCGGCCGCTTTAACGATCTCGACTTCGTCCTGCCCCACTCCAACTGTTTCGACAATGATCTTGGCATAGCCCGCCGCGTCGAGAATCGCGACTGCATCGACCGTGGCTCGCGCCAATCCTCCGAGATTTCCGCGCGTCGCCATGGAACGAATAAAGACGCCTTCGTCGAGTCCAAGCGTCTGCATGCGGATGCGATCGCCGAGGATGGCGCCTCCGGAGAAAGGACTCGACGGATCCACCGCGACGATGCCGACGCGTTCCCCGCGTTGGCGATAGAACATAGCCAGCTTGTCGACGAGTGAGGATTTACCTGCGCCGGGAGCACCCGTCACTCCGATCACAAACGCACCGCGCGAGAGTTGGTAAATCTGCTTCATCAACGCGGCCGCACCGGTAGAACCGTCTTCGATCTTCGAGATCGCGCGTGCGACCGCCGCAGGTTCTCCGTTGCTCACACGATTTGAGAGACTGTTAATCCCCTGACCCATCGTTGAATCACCGATAAACTATCCCGCAAAGGGCGCAAGGCGCAAAGTAAGTTCTCGTTCGCTTTCTTCCTTTGCGCCTTTGCGGGAGAACTGCTTTAAATTGATTTCAGTACTTCGCGGGCGATGATGATGCGCTGGATCTCCGATGTCCCTTCACCAATCGTGCACAACTTCGAGTCGCGCCAGTATTTCTCAGGTGGATAGTCTTTCGTGTAACCATACCCGCCGTGCACCTGGATTGCCTCTTCACAAACTTTGACGCTGATCTCCGAAGCAAACAGCTTGGCCATCGACGACTCTTTTGTCGTCTTCTTGCCCGCGTCTTTCATCCACGCCGCGCGATACATCAACAATCTCGCTGCATCGATCTGCGTCGCCATGTCAGCCAACTTGAACTGAATCGCCTGAAACTCCGAAATCGGTTTCCCAAATTGCTGTCGCTCTTTCGCGTAACGCACCGCGGACTCATACGCGCCCTGTGCGATTCCGACCGCCAATGCAGCGATAGAAATACGACCGCCATCGAGTATCTCCATCGCGTTGACAAAGCCCTGTCCTGCTTCGCCAAGCAGGTGGTTGTCCGACACGAAGCAGTCTTCAAAAACAACGCTCGCCGTTTCCGAAGCACGCAAGCCAAGCTTGTTCTCTTTCTTCGATGGTGAAAACCCCTTCATCCCCTTCTCAAAAATAAAAGCCGAGATTCCTTTGCTTCGTTTCGCGCGGTCAGTGACGGCCATCGCGACGCACGTGTCGGCGTGAATGGCGTGGGTGATGAAGTTCTTCGAACCGTTGACAATCCAACCGCCGTCGCTGCGTACAGCAGTCGACTTCGTTCCCGACGCATCAGACCCGGCGCTTGGCTCTGTTAATCCCCAGGCGCCGAGGTGTTCGCCACTGGCCAATGGTACGAGATACTTTTTGCGCTGCGCTTCTGTTCCGAACTGGTAGATGTGGTTCGAACAAAGTGAATTGTGGGCAGCGACGGAAATGCCAACTGATCCATCGACGCGCGACAGCTCTTCGATGATCGTGGCGTATTCGACGTAACCCATTCCCGCGCCGCCATACTCTTCCGGGAAGATGACGCCGAGTAAACCAAGCTCGGCGAGTTTTGGCTGTAGCTCGCTTGGGAAATGCTGCGACTCATCCCATTCCATAACGTGAGGCGCGATCTCCGACGCGGCGAATTCGCGAACACTCATCTTGATCTGTTGTTGCTCTTCGGTTAACTCAAATTGCATAGTGCATTGTTTTTAACAGAGTTTCCCGCAAAGGCGCAAAGGAAGAACATGAGATCTACGACTTACTTTGCTCCCTTTGCGCCTTTGCGGGAATTGGTCTTCTTCATCATTCTTGCGACCTCTCCCGGAGACAGGAAACGCCAGTGAGCTGGCTTCAAGTGCTCGTCAGTGAGAAAACCGATCCGCACGCGTCGCAGCTTCAACACTGAATGACCTATCAACTCAAACATACGGCGCACCTGCTGGTTGCGACCCTGATGGAGCAGCACTTCATACCAGGCGTTCGTCTGTGTCTCATTCAGTTTGGTGATCTTAGCCGGCGCCGTGCGAGTGCCGTCTTCGAGCGTAACTCCTCGCCGTAGTCGATTGATCCCGGCGTCTGTTGGCACGCCCTTCACTTTAACTTCGTAAACCTTTTCGACGCGGTTGCGCGCGGCAGTTACGAAGTTCGTGAAGTCGCCATCATTCGTGAGTAGCAGTAATCCTTCCGTGTTGAAGTCGAGGCGTCCAACCGGATGCAGCTTGCCCAGCGAAGGCGGCAACAGCTCCGTGACCAGCGGGCGATCTTCGGGATCGGAGACGCTTGATAGATAACCTTTCGGTTTGTTGAGAAGCACGTAAACTTTTTCGCGAGATTGAAGCTGAGGATTGATGAGCTTGCCGTTTACCTTGATGTGGTCTTTATCCGGATCGGCTTTACTTCCGAGTTCTTTAACGACCTCGCCGTTGACAGTGACTCGACCGGCCGTAATCAACTCTTCCGCATGCCGTCGTGAGGCAATCCCAGCCGCGGCGATCAATTTTTGCAGACGCTGCTCCATGCTAAAAAGAATTCTCGCGCAAAGGCGCAACGACAGCAAAGAAAACCTGCTTACTTTGCCGTCTTTGCGCCTTTGCGGGAAAAGTCTTAGCTCCCGCCGCTCAAGTCGTGGAAATCCTCTACACTCGGCAACTCCGATAAATCCTTCAACCCGAATTGCAGTAGAAACTCCTTCGACGTTCCGTACATCATCGGCCGGCCGACCGTGTCCTTGCGTCCCTTCGCAACGATCAACTTCTTATCGAGCAAAGTCTTGATAGACGATGGCGACTGCACGCCGCGTATTTCAAGAATCTCGGGAACAGTCACAGGCTGGCGATACGCGATCACCGCGAGCGTCTCGAGCGAAGCGATGGTGAGCTTCGCGCTCGGACGCGTTTTCAGAAACGCACGCACGTGCTCGTGATACTCTGGCCGCGTAGCAAACTGCCAACCACCCGCAACCTCACGTAACTGCAATCCTCCGTTTCGCGCATTGAACTCCTGCGCCAGCGCGGTGAGTGTCTCGTTAATGACTTCCTTATCTTCCTTCAGAACCGCGGCGATGGTCTTAGCAGTCAGTGGTTCATCCGAAACAAAGATCAGAGCTTCGATCACTGCTGCGCGTTCGGACTGACTCTGAGGCGAAGACTATGGCACATCGTCCGCGCCTTCTTCCTCGCTAGCCCCTGACGACTGCTCCGCCTCCGCCACCATCGCCGCGAGTTCTCGACTCGCTTCTTCATTCAGCGTAGCTT
>JAICGZ010000155.1 GCA_025922875.1 Pyrinomonadaceae bacterium | reverse complement strand
TGCACGAGTTCGCGATGGCGCCAAAACACGCGATCATCGCACGGTCCGGTTACGAAGAGAAAAGGCTGCTCCGGATGATCGTCAACTGAAGGATCGAGTTCGCGGACAATGTCGTTGAGGACGCGTGGAGCAACATTAAATATCGTCCCGCGATCGCCACAGTCAGCCGGATGACTGACGCGATAAGTCGAGTCTCGCGAGAAAAACACGGCCTGGTTCACATCAGCAGTGACTGTGCGCCGGCCGAAGTGCCGCGAGAAAGCGCCGTGACGCATGAGCACGATGTTGTTGGCCGGCGACTCCTCCTCCGCACCCGGCCCACTACGCGCAATGTGACAACAGTAATCGTGCACACTGATGATCGGGCTCTGGTGCAACGGCCGGAAAACAAGTTCTTTATCGTCAGACACGAGTGTTACTATATGCCACAAAGAGGCACAAAAAGCCCATGCCACAAAGAAGCACATAAAGCCAAAAATGATCAGAAGATAACCATCGCGCCTCTTTGACTGTTATGCCCTTTTGATTACCCCTTTCTGGTTTGTCTTTTCTGTTTTGTGCCTTTTTGTGGCTGATCTTTAATCTCCTTGAGGCTAAATGAAAATTATCCTTCTCGTCTTCTCCCTCTTCGTGGCGCTCTCGTCAGTTGTGGCCCAGGAAGATGCGGCTCCGATTAGAAACTTCCTGCGCGTCAATAAAGACTTCTGCACCGGCGGCCAGCCACGGCTCGAGCATCTCGAAAAACTGAAAGCCGAAGGCGTCAAAGCAATCATCAACCTGCGGCAACCAAGTGAACATCGCGCAGCGGAAGAAGAAGCGAAAGCGAAAGAGTTAGGCTTGCGTTACTTCAACATTCCGTTCGCGTTCGCCAATCCGAGAGATGAACAGGCCACGGAGTTTTTGAAGCTCACCGACGATCCGGAGAACCGGCCTGCATTTATCCATTGCACTGCCGCCATTCGCGTCGGAGCGTTCTGGATGATCCGGAGAGTGTTGCGCGACGGCTGGACGATCGAAGACGCTGAGAAGGAAGCTGAAAAGGTCGGCCTGCGTGAAGCTCCACACTTGAACGAGTTCGCGCGCAAGTACATCCAAAAGCATCGCAAGGCAGCGATACCCTCTCACCCATTATCGTTCGGCGTATTCCTGGCGCGCTTCGATCCGGCCGGCACATTCATACTGGAAGGATCTGGTTGGCCCAAACTCAACGGCACCTGGAACAGCGAGGGCTCTGAGGTCGCACTGTCGATGACCGGCGGCCCGGGTGGCTGTGATGGACCAGGCAAATACCGGTTTGACACTGACGGAAAGCGCATCACGTTCGAGATTGTTTCCGATGAATGCAGACCACGACAGATGATTCTCAATCGCAGCACCTGGGTGCCTGCGGGCGAGGCGGTGAGCAAACCGGTCAGAAAAATCACCCACAGAGCAAATGCAACGCCACCTTCAGGTCCGCGTGAAACGGCCAAAGGCAGTTGGCCGTCATTTCGTGGTCCACAGGCATCCGGTATTGCCGACGGTCAAAACCTTCCCGATGAGTGGAATGTGAAGACTGGCCAGAACATCCTCTGGCGCGCATCGATTCCAGGCCTGGCGCATTCAAGTCCGATTGTTTGGGGAAACCGGATCTTCGTGACGAGCGCAGTCAGCAGTGATTCGAAAGCATCGTTTCGTCCCGGTCAGTACGGCGATGGTGAGGCGTCGAAAGATCGCTCGCCGCACCGTTGGATGATCTACGCGCTCGACAAACAGACAGGCAAGATTCTCTGGCAACAAGTCGCTTACCAGGGCGAGCCGATCGAGAAACGTCACATCAAAGCCACGTATGCGAATTCCACACCCGCAACCGATGGCCGCATCGTCGTCGCATGGTTCGGATCCCAAGGCCTGTATGCGTATGACCTCGACGGGCGTTTTCTTTGGAAAGTCGAACTGGGCCACATCGATCTGGGTGCTTACGACATTCCCACTTTCGAATGGGGTTCGGCAAGTTCGCCGATCATCTGGAAAGATCTGGTAATCGTTCAGTGCGACACGCAAAAGGATTCGTTCATCATGGCGTTCAACGCCAACACCGGTGAGACAGTTTGGAAAACCGATCGCGACGAGCTTCCTTCCTGGGGCACGCCGACAATCTTCACCACTTCAAAAGGCGACGAGTTGATTGCAAACGCGTCCAATTTCATTCGTGGATACGATCCGCGCACTGGTAAAGAGCTTTGGCGTCTCGGTCGAAGTTCGAAGATAACCGCACCGACACCCGTCTTCGCGGATGATGTAATCGTGGTGACGAGCGGACGTGGACCAGAGCGACCGATATTCGCGGTCAAAGCGGGTGCCCGTGGCGACCTCACTTTGCCCGATGGAAAGACCAGCAGTGACACAATCGTTTGGAGCCGCACCGGGCGTGGCCCTTACATGCCGACGCCGCTAATTTACAACGGCGTTCTTTACGTGCTGTTGAACAACGGGACCTTCGACGCCTATAACCTGAAAACCGGTGACGAGATTTATCGACAGCGGCTTTCTGTCGTTGGAAGTGGCTTCAGTGCGTCGCCGGTGGCGGCTGACGGAAAGATTTATCTCTCAAGTGAAGACGGCGAGATACTCGTGATCTCTGCCGGTGAGAAGTTTGCGCACATCGCCACCAACTCTATGGGCGAGCCTTTGATGGCGACACCCGCTTTGTCTGACGGTGTGATGTACGTGCGTGCGGCGGCGAGCCTCTTCGCGATCGGTCGAAAGAAGTAATCGCCACAAAAAGGCACAAAAAGCACAAAGTTGGGCGAAAACCTTTGTGCTTCTTCATGCTTCTTGCGGCTTAAAAGGTTCGTTACCTACTCTCCTGTACCTGCAGGTCGCCACCGCCGTATTTGAACTGAGGAAACTCATACGATTCGAGCGGGAAGCTTTTGCATTGAACGACTCTGTTCGGAGGCATGGGAATTCCTACGTCGTCACGCCGCTCGGCATCCGTTGCCCACCAGGTGAGGAACGCACCTTTGTCGTCGTCAAGTTCGGCGTCTGATGGTATCCAACCCGTGGCGGGCTGCTGATAAATACCCCACGACAGCCGGTCTCTTGCGCCATCAAGACCATTGTCTTCGATAAGAAGCAACACGCGCAGTCCAATTGCATTTGGAACATTCGAGTCGAAGATCTCACCGCCGATAATGGCCGTGTTTTTACTTGTCTGCATGCAATCAAACTTTGCCCTTACTAACACACCGGGGGACATTTTTTCTCTCGGGTCGTCAGGATTGTCGACCGGAATCGCCACCGGATCGCTAAATGTCATCTCACCGGCAGCTTGACCTTCACCAAGCTCGCTGGCCTTAAATTCAAGAAATCTTATTTCGCCGTCCTCTAGTGCAAATTTGAAAGAGCCACTGGCGGTCGAGCCCTCGGCGTCTGCCAAAACCAAACCCGGTAAAGCCAAACACACAAGCAACAATGCCACCATGAAAATGCCTATAATACTTTTCATTGAGAGGTCTCCTCGAAGTAGTGGACAAATTTTTGTGGAGGTCGCTGTCTGAGGACTTTGAGACGTCAAAGTCTATTCGCCTTGCGCGACCAAAAATGAACAGGGATCAGCATCAAACAGTAACGCGTATTTTTTTCGCGTTTCTGGTCATTATTTTTCTCGCCGCGGGTTCGCCACGGCCGGCCGGGAGGTTTTCGCAGGGCGGAAGCACAGGCGCAAGATAGTAGCCGACATTCCCGATCAGCGCAAAATATTACCGGGGGTACTCGTAACACTCACCGGCGCCCGACTGGTTGAAGTTCGGGTTCGTGAAATACTAAAGTTAGCTTGTCCCAAGCCGGCAGCCTGAAGGCTGAACTCTGAAGTTAAATCATCTGAGGAACTGGATATATGAAGCACCTGCTTGCCTTCGTTGTCATTTTACTTCTCTGTCCGTCGTTGATGGCCCAAAGCGAGATACCCACAAAGTTCGAACCTACAAACGCAGGTTTCAATCACGTCCGCCGCACGGTAATGATTCCGATGCGCGACGGCGTCAAACTCCACACCGTAATCCTGATCCCGAAAGGCGCTCGAAACGCACCGATCCTCCTGACGCGCACGCCGTACAGTGCAGACGAGTTGACTGGACACGCAGAGAGTTCAGATCTCAGCTCGGTCCTGACTGGTTATGACAACGCGACCGACGTCATCGTCGAAGGCGGATACATTCGTGTGGTCCAGGACATCCGCGGCAAGTACGGCTCTGAAGGTGAGTACGTTATGAATCGGCCACTTCAAGGCCCACAGAACCCGACGAAGGTGGACCATGCCACGGACACTTACGACACCATCGACTGGCTCGTAAAAAATACTCCGGAGACGAATGGACGCGTCGGTATTCTCGGAATTTCTTACGATGGCTTCCTGCCCTTGATGGCCCTCATCAATCCGCATCCGGCACTGAAGGTTTCAGTACCGATGAATCCAATGGTCGACGGTTGGATTGGCGACGACTGGTTTCACAACGGCGCCTTTCGCCAACAGGGCATGAGTTACATCTACGATCAGGAAGCCACGCGCAAAAACGAAATCAAGTGGTGGACCAGCCACTTCGATGACTACGACATGTTTATGGAAGCCGGATCGGCAGGTGAACTCGGACGCCGTCGCGGTCTCGAACAAGTAGGCTTCTGGCGCAAGATCCTCGAACATCCGAGTTACGATGCCTACTGGCGCGACCAGGCGGTGGACAAGATCCTCGCGACGCAACCGCTTAAAGTGCCGGTGATGCTCGTGCACAGTTTATGGGACCAGGAAGACATCTACGGCGACATCGCCGTGTACAAAGTGATCGAGCCCAAGGATACTAACAACGATAAAGTGTTTCTGGTGCTCGGGCCGTGGTATCACGGACAGATGATCAGAGACGGCAGTGCGCTCGGCGCGATCAAGTTCAACAGTGATACGTCGCTGACGTTTCGGAAAGAGGTTCTCGCTCCTTTTCTCGCTCAATATCTAAAAGAGGGCGCGCCAAAAGCCGACGTCGCGCCGGTCGTCGCCTTTGAAACCGGAACAAACACGTGGCGCCGCCTATCGGGTTGGCCCAAAGGATGTGAAACCGGATGCAGTGTTAAGCCAACGCCGCTTTATCTCAACTCGGGTTTGAGTGCCGGATTCACCGCGAAGACAGCGGCGCCCGGTTATGAAGAGTACGTGTCGGATCCGGCCAAACCCGTGCCATATCGTGCGCGTCCGATCGATGGGACGAGTTGGTCACGATGGTTGGTCGATGATCAGCGCGAGGCGTCGGGTCGTCCGGATGTGCTTGTGTTTACTTCCGAAGTTTTGACTGCGCCGGTGAAGATCAGTGGCGAGCCGATCGCCAACTTGATGGCGTCAACCAGTGGTACTGATTCTGATTGGGTAGTGAAGCTGATCGATGTGTATCCGGATCAGGTAGCAGGTCAACCAAACATGGGTGGTTACCAGTTGATGGTTTCCGCCGATGTGTTCCGTGGGCGCTATCGAGAAAGTTTGGAGTTTCCGAAACCGATTGCGGCAAACACGCCTCTGCTTTATCGTTTCGCATTGCCGACTGCGAATCACGTGTTTCTGCCGGGTCACCGCATCATGGTCCAGATTCAGTCGAGTTGGTTTCCGCTTTACGATCGAAACCCGCAGACGTTTGTGAAGAGTATTTTCTGGGCTAAGCCGGAGGATTATAAAAAGGCAACGCAGCGGATCTACAACACACCCGGCAAGGCGAGTTTTATTGAGCTGCCGCTAGTGGCCACACCCTAACTGTAGGGGCGGCCCTCCGTGGCCGCCCCTCCGCTCGCTCGATGCTAGTACGTGGGGCGGCCACGGTGGGCCGCCCCTACAAAGGAGCTACCAATGAAACTTCACATCCCGCTTGCATTAATACTGCTACTCCTCTCCGCGGTGTCTTCCTCTGCCAAAGACGACATCACGAAGGAATTGATCACCTCGAATGGAAAGACGCGGGCTTACTATCTGTACGTGCCTTCAACCATCAAGGGGCAAACTCCAGCACCACTGATCATCATGCTGCACGGATCTAATCGCACCGGCGTAACGCTCGTGGAAAAGTGGAAAGACTTCGCGAAGAAGGAAGGGATCATTATCGCCGGACCCGATGCCTCGAATTTAATCGGCTGGGGATCGCCGCAGGATGGTCCAGACTATCTGCACGATCTGGTTGAAGAGCTCAAGACCAAACACCCGGTCAATCCGCGCCGCGTATATCTCTTCGGACACTCCGCCGGGGCCTCGTTTGCTCTTCACATGTCTCTGATGGAATCTCAGTACTTTGCGGCGACGGCCATTCACGCCGGCGCACTGGCCCCGGACGATATGAGTTTGATCGACCTGGCGAAACGAAAGATACCCATTTCGATCCAGGTGGGAGACAGCGATCAGTATTTCCCACTCAAAGCGGTTAGAGCGACAAGAGATGCTTTGAAGGAAGCCGGTATTCCAGTAGATTTAATCGAAATCGAAAACCACGATCACTGGTACTACGATAAAGCAGCAAAGTTCAACCAAACTGCGTGGGACTTTCTGAAGAAACACGAACTCGACGGCGAGCCGCAATATCGAAAGTACAAGTGGAACGACTAATCTCCGCTGGTTCTCTAATGTGCTTTTTGTGCCCTTTTGTGGCTAAAACAGCTAAAACAATTAAACAGGGAGCCCACATGCCTAAACGTCTCTTTCGAGTAGTTGTAATCCTACTGTGCTTGTCTGCCTTGCTTGCGGGATATCAGCCGCGTGCTTTAACTCGTTTCTCACCCGCTGAGGATTACAAGGCTGCGGTCGTCGCCGATGTCGAAGCAATGGCGAAACAGTCGCAAGTCATGGTCGACATGGTCTTCAGCTTCGGCGAGCTCGGATTTCAGGAGATTGAGACTTCGAAGTATCTCACCGGCATCCTGCGAAAAGAAGGTTTCAAGATCGAAACCGGCATTGCGGGAATTCCCACAGCATGGACCGCAACGTGGGGATCGGGAAAACCTGTCATCGCCCTGGGCTCCGATGTTGATTGCGTCCCTCAAGCTTCGCAGAAACCCGGGGTCGCATATCACGATCCGCTGATCGAAGGCGCGCCCGGCCATGGTGAAGGGCACAATTCGGGTGTGCCCTTGAACATTACCGCGGCGATCGCTGTGAAGCGCCAAATGGAACGTCACAAACTGCCGGGTACCATAAAGCTCTGGCCGGGCGTTGCGGAAGAGCTCGTTGCCGGAAAGGCCTACTTTGTGCGCGCGGGTGTCTTCAACGATGTGGACGTGGTCCTGTTTACTCACGTCGGCAACAATCTTAATACGTCCTGGGGTCAGTCATCCGCGACCGGGCTCGTCTCAGTTGAATATACGTTCAAGGGTGAGAGTGCGCATGCCGCGGGCGCACCGTGGCAGGGACGCAGCGCGCTCGATGCGGTTGAGTTAATGGACATCGGCTGGAACTTCCGGCGCGAACACCTGCGACTGCAACAGCGGTCTCATTACGTCATCACAAACGGCGGCGATCAACCGAACGTGGTGCCACGCGTTGCAAGTGTTTGGTATTACTTCCGCGAGCTGGATTACGAACACATCAAACAGATGCGCGAGATCGGCGACACTATGGCCCAGGGCGCTGCGACGATGACCGGCACGACCGTCACTTCTCGCGTCCTCGGTTCGGCCTGGCCGCAGCACTTCAACCGCCCCGTTGCCGAAGCGATGTACGAAAACATCAAGCAGGTGGGACTGCCCGTATGGAGTGACGCCGACCAAACGCTGGCGAAGGCGCTACAAAAAGAAATTAAAGTGCGCGAGCAGGGTTTGGCTGCGAAACTCATGGAGTTGGCGGGACCGGTGACAGACGAGCAAAGAAGGCGTGGTGGATCCGATGATATCGGAGATGTTTCCTGGAATGTTCCGACTGTGTCACTGAGGTATCCGTCAAACATTCCCGGTTTGCCCGGTCACAACTGGACCGACGCTATCGCTATGGCGACTCCAATCGCGCATAAAGGTGTGACCGCCGGCGCTAAAGTCGTAGCGATGACGGTCATCGATCTGCTGACAAAGCCTGAGCTGGTTGAGCAGTCGTGGAAATATTTCCGTGACGTGCAGACGAAGGATATTAAGTATCAGCCGTTGATCTCACCTGACGACAAACCGCCGATTTGGCTGAACAAGCGAACTATGGACGCCTATCGCGAGCAGATGCGCAAGAATTATTACGACCCTTCGAAGTACAAGAGCTATCTCGATCAGCTGGGCATTAAGTATCCCACGACACGGTAACCATTATGGCAGAACTGAAGACTAAACCGACCGCCGAGAGTGTGCAGGATTTTCTAAATGAGATCCCTGATCCCGAAAGACGACAAGACTGTTTTGCCGTCGCGAAAATCATGGAAGAGATCACCGGTGAGAAACCAAAGATGTGGGGACCGAGCATCGTCGGCTTCGGCACTTATCATTACAAGTATGCCAGCGGGCGTGAAGGCGACTGGATGGTGACCGGCTTCTCACCGCGCAAAAAAGACTTGACGCTTTACATCATGATGGGCTTCGACAAACATGAAGAACTGATGAAGCAGTTGGGTAAGCACAGCGTCGGCAAGTCGTGCCTCTATATCAAACGACTCTCCGACATCCATATACCGACGCTGAAGAAACTGATTAAGGCATCGGTGAAGCAGTTGACATGAAAATCCTGCTAATCCTGTCTAAGGATTCTTCCGTCAGCCTTACTGATCTCGACACTTTTGATAATTACCCGATCTCCCTCAACAGATGGCGCTTCAACCTCACCACTCGGCAATGGCGTTACCCATCTCGGTTTTCTTTTCTGCTGCTCCATTCTCATCAAGTAAGCCCATTCGGAAGTCGCGTCGTGCACTTCGTAAAGCAAAAACACGTCGCGCTCATGCTCGAGAAAGTAAACGCGCTCGATACGGCCTTTCGCTCCCAGTTTCATATAAAACACGCGCCGCAGCCCCGTTGGCGAAGTAAATTCGCCCATACCGTCCTGGCGAATCGTGTAGTTACCTACCGAAGTAGAGAACATAAAGAACGAGCGAGCATTCGGCTCGCCAATCCGGTCAGCGAGCGCAAAAGCCTCGGGTTCAGGGCTGGACGAAGCGGCGATAGCCACTGACCACAAAATCAAAACGCCCAGACAGACCACCACGATCTTTTTCATAGCTTCTTCTCCTTGTGGCGGGGCGGTGAGATGAGTCAGTCTACTACATGCCGGGGGCTCGAGCATCCAAATTTTTCGACGGGGCATTGCTCACGCTTTACCCTAAGGCGCATAATCAGGGGCATCATGGATAAACGGCGACTACAGCGGATCGAGCAATACGTGCTTGGCTTCTTTCAGGCAAAACAGCAGACGCGCATTCTGGCGAAGGAGCTCTTTGTGAGTACAAGCACCTATGCCAACGCCGATATCGTCAGGGCGCTGGAAGATCTTGAAAAGAGAGAGCGCTTGCTCGTGCGCCATACCAGCGAAGGCAACGACTACATAACGTTAACACCCGACGGAACAGATTTCCTTGGATTGAAGGAAGTGGATCACAGCGACTCGCCGGCGTTGCCTCATCCACCGAAGAGCGCGACTAAGACTATTTGAAGCAGGAGTATTTGAAGCAAGGAAGTTGTTAGACGCATGAAAGCAGTAGTCCCTGTCCTCCTGTTACTCCTCTTCTGCTTTTCCGCAGTGGCCCAGCAACCGGTTGCCGATGGCAATTCTCTGTCGGAAATCCGCGACAAGCAACACGCGATGCTGCTCGTGTTCAAATCGCGAATCCTCGACGTCAACGATCGCGAACGTGCAATCATTGAGGACGTACTCAAAGCCGATCCCGAGCCAAAAGGCCGCTACCGCTGGGTCTACAATCAACTCGCCCGGAAGCTCAATAAGTACATGCAAAAATATGGGAGTCTGAGTGCAGCGAGAGAACTCTCCCAGGCTGATTACGTCATCTTTTTTAATGTGGTCGAGTTTCGCAGAATCCTGAATACGCCCTATCCGTACGGTGAGTTGTTTGTGATCATCAAAGGTTCACCCGAACAGTCAAAACCGCCGCGCATCGTCTGGCGAGCAAAGAAAATGCTTGTCGCCGAAGATGCCATTAGCGATCTGATCAAAGACCTGAAAGCAGTTCGAGGCGAAAGCTGAGTTTCTAAATGCTGACACACATTGTCGTCTGGAAGTACCGAGCTGATATCGAGCAGTTCGCTCGAGAAGAACATGTAAATCTGCTGCGCAGCTTGCGCAGAATCATTCCTGAGATTCAGAGCCTGTCGGTTGGCTTTGACTCGCTGCACCTGCCGCGCTCTTACGACAGCGGACTGGTGGCGGTATTCGCCGACCGGGCCGCGTTCGACGCTTACACAGTTCACCCCGAACATGTGAAGGTTGCGGAGTTTGGCAGAAGCATCAGCGAGCACGTCGCTTCGGTCGACTTCGTAGACTGATCTCTGTGCGCTCAAAGAAGTTCATTCTTCTAGTTGTCTTTCTGGTTCTGCTGCTCTTATCGCAGATCCCATTCGCCTATCGCCGTTACAAACTTCGTCGTCTAAACGCTGCTGTCCAACAGCTCAACTCTCAACGCGTCGTTCCTGAGCGACATAACGGCTTCGTAGATTACAAAGGCGTGGTCCACGTGCACTCCTTCCTTGGAGGACACAGCTCCGGCACTTTTTCGGAGATCATCTCTGCCGCCCAGGCCAACCAGTTGCAGTTTGTGGTCATGACCGAGCACACCGAAAAAGACTTCGACACTGCCGCCATGACTTTAAGCGGCATGCACGGTGGGGTTCTGTTTCTCAACGGCAACGAGGTCAGTGCAGCAAACGGCGATCGATTTCTAGCCCTTCCCCGTGAAATCCTAATCGCCGCCTACCCGGAAGAATTCAAAAGCCTGGAGATAACCAGCGTGGAAGGCATTGAGATCTACAACGTCTTTACAAATGCGAAACAGATTAATCCGGTCGTGGCGTTTTTCGATGTCCTGTGGTCGCGGCGCAGCTATCCCGAACTCATCTTTGCGTTGTACTTGCAGAGACCGGACGAGAATTTGAAAAAGTGGGACCAGGCTTTAGCAACATCGAGATTGACTGCAACGGCGGGCAACGATGCTCACGCGAACATCGGTGTCAGTCTAAAAGACAGCTCCGGTAAGACTTTGCTGGGTATCCAGCTCGATCCTTACGAAACGAGCTTTCGACTGGTGCGACTTCATGTCTTGCTCGAACAGGACAAACCGTTAGACACGCCGGCCTTGCTGGACGCGATCACGGCGGGTCACTGCTTCATCGGTTTTGACTTCCTCGGCGACTCTTCAGGTTTTTCATTCGACGCGGAAAACAACGAAGAGCGAAAGACTCAAGGCGACGAGATTTTCTTGAAGAACGAGACACGCCTGCGGGTGCAGGTTCCTGTTTCAAGCCGAATCGTATTGTTCAAGGATGGCGCGGTGTTCGTGGATGAGAGTGGGATCTCCGCGAAAGAATTGGCAATCACCGAGCGCGGAGTTTACCGCGTCGAGGTTTACCTGCCGCAACTAGGCAATCTCGTTGCGACGAAGCCGTGGATTATCTCGAATCCGATTTACGTCAGGTAGGGTTTCCCGCAAAGGCGCAAAGGACACGCAAAGAGAAATCTGCTCTTCTTTGCGTCCTTGCCTTCTTTGCGGCTTTGCGCGAAATGATCTTTAAAAACGGTTTCGCCCCACGGGGTGCCCTGCTAGCGGCCCTGTGGGGCGACAAACCTCGCCGGAAAGCTCCGACTTCACTTGTTTTCGGAAGCGGTGCGTACGTTCACCGGTACTGTTGGAGACCTAGTAGTTTGGCCTCACGCTCCTCTTCACCCCGAGTGTTAGGGGCTCAGGAGAACAGCCTTCCACACACTGTTTTTTCAAGTCCGCTCAGTCTATGCCCACCCGCCATACCTGTCAAGGTTCAGCTTGACCGAACGTGAACAATACAAGCTTTCGAATTGATAGAATGCCTGTCCAATGGAACTGAAAATACCAACGCCACGCAACTTCAGCTTTCGCAGAACTGTCGCCAGCCACGGCTGGTATCAGCTACTTCCGTTTGCACTCGATTCGGACAAATGGCAACTGACCCGCGTCATCGATCTGGGCACAAAACTGCCAGCCACGATCTTCATGACCGGGCGCAAAAACCATGTTCGCGTGAACACCTCTCGCCCACTCACTAAAGCGGAATCCGCGATTGCTTTGCGCGACGCGCGGCATATCCTGCGGCTCGACGACGATCTGGAAAACTTCTACCTGGCGACCGGGAACGATCCTGAGTTCGCATGGATCGGCGAACAGGGCGCCGGCCGCATGCTCCGCTCGCCCACAGTTTTTGAAGATCTCGTAAAGATGATCTGCACCACGAATTGCTCGTGGGCGTTGACGCTGAAAATGGTGACGGGCCTCGTCGAAAACCTTGGGCGCGAAACTGACGATGGCCGGAAGTCTTTTCCCAGCGCTGAGGCGATGGCCGTGATGCCAACGAACTTTTTTGTAGAAGAGGTTCGCGCCGGATACCGTGCGCCTTATCTAAAAGAACTTGCGGAGCGTGTGGCTTCAGGTGAGTTGAATGTCGAGGAGTGGCTGACAACCGATCTACCGACAGCGGAACTCGTCAAGCGGATCAAAGGCGTGAAGGGCGCCGGCGATTATGCAGCCGAGAACCTGTTGAAGCTTCTGGGACGCTACGACGGGCTGGCGTTGGATTCGTGGACACGTGCGAAGTTTTTTCAGATCAGAAACAACGGGCGCAAAGCGAAGGACACGAAGATCGCTCGCTACTATTCGCGCTTCAATGAATGGCGCGGCCTCGCGCTCTGGTGCGACGTGACGAGGGACTGGTTGTAGGGGTGGCCCTCCGTGGCCACCCCTTCATTCGAAATTGATAAGAGAAGGGTGGCCCACGGAGGGCCACTCCTACAAAGGCTACTTATTGAAGACAAGCGTGGAGTCTTGCGTGCCGCGTGGGCTTTCGCTGTGGCGAACGACCGTCAACACTTTGCCATCGTCTGAAAGCGAAAGCTTGTCAGTCGAGTTAGTGGTGACCTCGCCGTCCGGTCCCTGGAACGTCAGCTTGCTAACGAGTTCCAGCGTCTTGCCGTCGCTCGACAGGGTCGCCTTGCGAACGAACTTGCCGCGTCCCATTTCTCCGGTAGTTTCACTGCCGTCGAGGTTGAAGGTCCTCGGCCCGCCCATACCCATTCCGCGACCGCCGCCCTGACCACCGCCTGGTCGATCACCCTGCGGAGCGCCACCAGCCGGAGGTCCACCGGGACCGCCCCCCGGACCACCGCCGCCAGTGACCTTCTCTTCGATCGTGATGTCCTTCTCAGTCTGGGTGATGATCCAGGAAACGCTTTCGGCGTTCTGAACCCGTGGTGAGAGACCCTGGCTCTTGCTCTTGTCAAGCGTCCAGGTCCCGGCGAAGTTTGGCGCAGCAGCTTGCGCAGCCAGAGCAAACACCAGCGCGCTTGTCAGGCCAAAAGCGTACAGCAACTTTCTCATTCAAGATCTCCTTCGAATGTTTGTGATTTCGTACGGAGTCTATCAAAACACGTACGAAAAAACTGTAAGGAACTGTAAAGATTTGTATAAAAAGGTAAAGAGGGAACCTTTCTGAATAGGCCTGCGTACGAAGCGACGTGTTTGAGATTTCTTGTCATAAGCACACTGCGAGTGGTGTTTACACGCAGAGAGAGAGCGCAATCAATTTAACCAGCAGCAAGGAGAACTTCATGAAGTCAATCGTAAATAGGATGGTGGTAGTTTTAATGGTCGCCGCACTGACAAGCGTTGTTGCGTTGGCCAAAGTGCATAAGCAGAAGGTGACCTTCGAGAGCGACATCAAAGTGAATGGCACGCTCGTGAAGAAGGGCACCTATGATCTCAAATTCAATGATGAAACAGGTCAACTCTCGATCGTCAAGAATGGTAAGACAGTCGCCGAAGCAATGGCGCGCGTCGAGCCGCGTTCGAAGAAGGCCAATGATTTCCAGTTGAGATCGACTGTTAACGGCGATGAGCAGCAACTAACCGGATTCACCTTTGGTGGTTCAGACAAAGACATCGTGATTAGCAGCGGCAGCGGAGCATCAACCTCGGGCAGCAGCAACTAAAGTTTCAGTTTGTCCTGTTCCCCTGCGCCTCGAAACCATGATGGTTTCGAGGCGTAGTTGTTTTTTGAGGACAAAAAACACACAATGCCTTCAAATGAAATACAGACGCTTCGGAAGAACTGGCTGGGAAGTCAGCGAGATGGGCTATGGCATGTGGGGCATGGCCAGTTGGTCCAACTCCAACGACGATGAGTCGTTGCAATCGTTGCAGGCAGCGGTCGATCGCGGCTGCACGTTTTTTGACACTGCTTACGCTTATGGAAACGGTCGCAGCGAGAATATGCTCGGTCAGATTGTTAGATCCAATCCTGAAAAGCGTCTCTACACCGCGACAAAGATCCCGCCGAAAGATTTAAAGTGGCCCGCGCAAGCTGACTCGACGTTGATGCAGTCGTATCCGCCCGATCACGTCGAGGAGTACGTTCATCGCAGTCTCGAGAATGCGAAATTGGATCAGTTCGATCTGATGCAATTCCATACCTGGAGCGACGAATGGATGCGCGACGATCGTTGGTTCTACAGGCTCGACGATATGCGCAGTCAGAAACTGATCAATGCCATCGGGATCAGCATCAATCGTTGGGAACCGTGGAACGGTATACGCGCGGTGCGGAGTGGCCAAATCGATGCGGTGCAAGTGATCTACAACATCTTCGATCAGAATCCGGAAGACGAGTTGTTGCCGGCGTGCCGCGAGATGGATGTGGCTGTGATTGCGCGTGTGCCTTTCGATGAGGGCACGTTGACTGGAACGCTGACGAAAGCGAGCAAGTGGCCTGAAGGCGATTGGCGCAACACGTACTTCGTTCCTGAGAACCTGATTCCGAGTGTGGAGAGAGCTGATGCGGTGAAGAAGACTCTCGAGGAGTGGAACAGAGAGCATTCAACGAACATCACGATGCCGGAGCTCGCGTTGCGTTTTATCCTTGGTAATCCGGATGTGAGCACGATCATTCCGGGGATGAGGAAGCTGTCGCACGTGGAAGCGAATATCGCCGCGAGTGATGCGGGGCCGCTGCCGGCAGAGTTGCAGGAAAAGATGAAGGGCTTTCGTTGGGTAAGAAAGCCCGCCCCCTGGTCGCAGTAATTGCAGGGGTGGCC
>JAICGZ010000154.1 GCA_025922875.1 Pyrinomonadaceae bacterium | reverse complement strand
GCGCTCTGCCCGAATCCTCTCGTGCACGTAATAAGGATTGCCATTGCGGCGACATGGCTGGTCACGCTCATTCCGAAGACCACAGATGCTAAGGCGATAGCGACGACGGTTAACACGGTCCTGGTTCCGAAACGATCGATCAGCCTGCCGACGCCAACAGAGAACAGAGCGCCAATCAGCGTTGCCCAAAGATTTATGCGCGCGAAGTGGATGCGATCTATTTGCAGATCTTTGAGGAGTGGTTCGGTTATTAGTCCCAGGCCCTGTGTTCGGCCTGGCAGAGTTCCGACCATCGCGAACGCGGCGACAAAGACGTTGACCCATCCGTAATAAAATGGGAGTGCAAAGGGTGGTTGGCGTATTTCAGTAGCCACAAATCACAAAAGATTTTTCATTGAGCGGTTGATAGTGAACGCCCGCGACTGCTGAGGACCCAGCTCAGACCCAAGCTTAAACAGATAAGCAGGCCAACCCACCGCGTTAATCCGTCTTTGAAGACAACCGTCGCATTGAAGATGATGAATATCAGGAAGCTGTGCCAGGCCAGCACTACCCACCATGGACGACGACGATAGGAACCCAAACCTGCAAACCACCACCACGCCACGTCAAAAATCCATAAGATCGCAACGGCGTAGTTTATAAAAAGACCACCGCCCCAGTTGATTGCAAACACCTCCGCGGTTTGGCGAGCAGTGTCAATGTAGGCGGATGAATGACTCCAACCGTGATAAAACTGGAATGCGCTAATGAAGTGTGCAAGAAGAGCGGCGCATCCGATGGTCCATGCCAGGCGAGCCCACCGATCGAACTGCCTGCCTGCAGACGCGAAGGCGACACATCCGATTGTATAGGCAACAATTGAAATCCAGATCGTACTGAGCGTTAAGACTACTCCCGTGTTCATCCTGTGCCCGTCTCACTGCGCTGCTTTTGTACCATGTGAAGCGCCGCACCGATTCCCGCACCGAAAAACAACCCGTATGCGAGTCCCCACAACAACATTCCCGGACGACCGCCGATGGAATTGTTCAGCGCAGCTCCTAAAAAATATCCGACGGCGTTTGTTACGAAGAGTAGCGCAGAAAGTTTTACAGTTGATCTTAACGACTCAAAGCCCGCGGCAAACACTACGGCCATCAAAACCGATCCGGCGAGCGAGCCGACCAGTTCACCGGCAGTGCCGCGTACGGTGAAATACGCAAACATCCAATTTGCTGCATACACGAAGAACGCGAGGCCGAAGAGAAGATAGAACTTTGGCAGGCGCCAGGGACCGACGACGAGCGAGCCAAACACCGCACCGCTAAGCAGGATGAACAGCACAGTCCAGGCGAGGTACGCGCCCAACAGACCGAGATTGTTGTACATCCATCTTTCACCGAAAGCGACGGTGGCAAATACGGCGAGACTTACGAGGCCAAAGCCAACGCTTCCCGTAACTATCGAGCGTGCAAGGGAAGGAAGACTGTGATCAGCATGAACCATGGGATCTCGTTTGACAGGATTACAGGATTTATCAGGATTAACATGTAAATCTTGTCTAATCCTGTAAATCCTTTAAAAAAGCACTAGAACAACCTGAGGTTGACACCTATGTTCGGCTCGACTGGGCGCAGAAGTTGCGCACCATCCGTCTTCGTATCGTTGACATCGTAGCTAACCGCATGGCTGGTCATGGCGTCCGCGTCGAAGGGAACGAGCAGGTCTTTCAAATCCACGGCTCTGCAATCCTCGTTAAGCCACAGATCGTACGCCTCGCTTTCCAGGATCACAGGCATCCGATGATGAATCTTCGCCAACAACTCATTCGCTGTGGTGGTGATGATCGCGCAGGAAATGATCGAACGGCCATTGCCCCGCCACTGGTCCCAGATGCCCGCAAACGCGAACGGCGATTCGTCCTTCATCTGAAAGTAATAAGGCTGAGAGATCTTGCCATGCCTCTCCCACTCGTAAAAACCATCCGCGGGGATCAGGCATCGTCTCCTTTGAAACGACTCGCTGAAGCTTGGCTTTTGATCGATCGTCTCGACCCGCGCGTTGATGATCCCTTTGGCTTCGGTGCTCCAGGACGGAATCAGACCCCATTGAAGGAACGTAGCTTCGCGCTGCTTTCCGCGCTGCACTACAGTCAAAATGTCCTGGCTGGGAGCGATGTTGTAGCGTGGAACCAGGTTTTCAACATCGTACTCAGTAATACGATCGAACCTTATTCGTTCCGGTGTTTTAAGAGTAAATCGGCCACACATTATCAGGTCGTTTGGTACAATACCTCAAAAGCCTTTAAGCCACAAAGAAGCACTAAAAGCACATTAGACTTCCATGTCAACGCAAATATCACCGGCCACTCCGGCAATCGCGCCTACAACTCAGCGAGTCGCGTTACGCTGCTCGGGTCTTGTAAAGAGATTCGTAGACGTGACCGCCGTTAACGGGCTTGATCTGGAAGTGTTCGCCGGAGAGTGTTTTGGTTTACTTGGTCCAAACGGCGCCGGCAAAACCACCACCGTCGAAATATTGGAAGGTCTAACGGCGGCGGATGAGGGTACGGTCGAACTACTGGGCCAACACTGGAACAGCGGCGACGATAGAGCGCTGCGTGAACGTATCGGCGTCCAGTTACAGGAAACACAACTCGCGGAAAAGGTAACGGTCGTCGAGACCTTGAGGCTCTTTCGTAGTTTCTACCAACGCGGTCACAGCGTCGATGAAGTTATTCAAACGGTCGCGCTTGAAGAAAAACGAAATGCGCGAGTGGGTAAACTCTCAGGTGGACAGAAACAAAGACTCGCAGTTGCTTGCGCGCTCGTAAGCGATCCGGAACTCCTGTTTCTCGATGAGCCGACCACTGGACTCGATCCACAAGCGCGTCTCTCCTTGTGGGACGTTGTCGAAAAATTTCGCGCGGGCGGCGGCGCCATTCTACTGACGACTCACTACATGGAAGAGGCCACGCGACTTTGCGACCGCGTTGCAATTATGGACCATGGAAAAGTAATCGCGCTCGGAACACCGGCGGAGTTGATTGAATCGCTCGGGGCCGATCAAGTCATAGAATTCAGTGTCATGAATGCGCTTGCAGACGATGCGTTAACAAGCCTTCCGGCTGTTAGTAATTTGCACAGACGCGGCGAAGTATATGCACTCACCGTTTCAGAGATCGGTGTTGCATTGCCTGCGTTGCTTGCCGAAATAAGGGAACAGCAGTCAGAAATCGTCACGCTTACCACGCATCAAGCCACGCTCGAGGATGTGTTTGTCAGTTTGACAGGAAGAATGCTGCGCGATGGCTAAGGCGGCTTTGGCCGAAAGTCTCTATTCCGCTTTTTCTCTGTGCAACCTCTGCGTTCTCTGTGTCTCTGTAGTTGTTTTGTCTAAGCTATAGTGAACCACAGAGGCACAGAGAACACAGAGGTTGCACAGAGAAGAGCGAAGACAAGAGAGGTTTATGGCGATTTCTCACGCAAAGGCGCAAAGGCGCAAAGAAGAACTCGGGACGACCGGTAACGTAAAGCCGCAATCACTTCATCCACTGATTGAGCTGACCGCGATGCGCATACGCGAGTTCCTGCGCGAGAAAGAGGCTGTATTCTGGGTCTTTGTGTTTCCTGTGTTGATGACCTTTGCGCTTGGGATAGCTTTTCGCAATACAGGAGGTGATAAAACACCCGTCGCGATCGAAGCTGCTGCAACAGACTCGAAGGCAAACGAGATTGCCGGCGTGTTGTCTCGATCTCCTGACATTGCGGCGACGGTGTTGAGTCCCGATGAAGCCGCGCAAGCATTGCGAAGCGGGAAGGTAGCGATTGTCGTCAAACCGGCGAATGATTCGTTCGACTATCGGTACGATCCGACAATACCAGAGAGTCGCGCGGCGAGGCTGTTAGTTGATGATGTGTTGCAGAGGGGTAGCGGGCGAGCCGATGTTGTGAAAGTTGGAGAACAGAGGGTTACGGAGCCCGGTGCTCGTTATGTAGATTTTCTGGTTCCAGGTTTGATTGGAATGAACATGATGGGCAGCGGGTTGTGGGGCCTGGGATTTACCGTGGTGGTGGCACGCTCGCGGAAACTGCTCAAGCGATTTGCCGCCACACCGATGCGGCGTTCGCATTACCTGCTTTCCTTCATGCTCTCACGACTTATATTTCTGGTGCTCGAAGTAGCAGCAGTTATTGTCTTCGCCTCGCTTGTCTTTGATTTTACCGTGCGTGGCTCATGGGTGAGTCTTTCATTTATCACGGTGCTCGGCGGCTTTACTTTTTCTGGAATCGGATTGCTCGTCGCTGCTCGACCGACGACGATTGAAGGCGTGTCGGGCTTGATGAACTTCATCATGCTTCCCATGTGGTTGCTGTCAGGGACGTTCTTTTCGTCAGAACGTTTTCCGCAAGTTCTGCAACCGTTCATCAAAGCTCTGCCACTAACTGCCTTAAACGATGTGCTGCGATCGTTGATGAACGAGGGCGCGGGCCTTTGGTCCAACTGGCTTCCGATTACAGTGCTGCTTGCCTGGTGTCTGATTAGTTTTGTTGTAGCGCTGAAGATCTTCAGATGGCAATGATTGTAGGGGTAGCCCTCCCGTGGCCACCCCTTTTCGAACGAGGGGTGGCCACGGAGGGCCACCCCTACAAAAGGAGGTAACGATTGAATAAAAAGGTTACGAGACGGACATTCGTAAAAGTAGCGGGCGCGACCGCGCTGGCTTCTACCACTGAGCTGCCTTCGTTCAGTTCCAACGCTGTTGCTCAAACTGGAAATACCGGGCGTGACTTTCCACAGGGCTTTGTTTGGGGCACGGCGACCGCCTCGTATCAGATTGAGGGCGCGGTCAAAGAAGACGGTCGTGGTCCATCGATCTGGGACACTTTTTCGCACACGCCGGGCAAGGTGGTGAATAACGCTACGGGCGACGTCGCGAACAATCACTACCACCTTTACAAGAGTGACGTGCAGCTGATGAAGGCGCTGGGTGTAAAAGCTTATCGCTTCTCAATCGCATGGCCGCGCGTGTTTCCAAATGGCGATGGTCCACCGAACCCGAAAGGCCTCGACTTCTATAACCGTCTCGTAGACGAATTGCTCGCCAACGGCATACAGCCCTATGCGACTCTCTACCACTGGGATCTACCACAGTCGTTACAAGATCGCTTTGGCGGTTGGGAAGGGCGCGACACTGCAAACGCTTTCGCTGACTACGCAGGTTATGTCACCGCGCGACTGACGGATCGTGTGAAGCATATCTTCACGATCAACGAGTTCGGTGCTTTTATCGAGGTGGGTTATCGCTGGGGGATACACGCGCCCGGTCTAAAGCTGCCGCCGTCTCGTCTGAACCAGACTCGCCATCATGCGGTGCTCGGTCACGGCCTTGCCGTTCAGGCTATTCGCGCGGCCGCGAAGAGTGGAACTAAGATCGGTCTCGCCGAAAACATTACCATTCCGGTGCCCGTCGTCGAGACCGCTTCACATCTCGCCGCCGCGGAGCGCGCCATGCGCGAGATGAACGCGCAGTATCTCACCGTGATACAGGAAGGGAAATACACTGACTGGTATCTGAAGTCGGCTGGAGCCGATGCTCCGAAGTTCACACCCGACGAATTGAAGATCATCTCCAGCCCACTCGACTTCGTCGGTATCAACATCTACACGGCGGAGTTTGTGCGCGCCGACGAATCTTCTCCGGCCGGTTACGCTCACGTACCACGCCCGAAGTCGTTTCCTCATGCGCCTTCGTTTTGGCTCTTTATCGTACCGGATGCACTTTACTGGGGATCGCGTCACGTCTCGAAACTCTGGGGTGCGAAGGAGATTTATATAACTGAGAACGGTTGCTCGGCCGCGGACGAACCGGCTCAGGACGGGCGTGTCTACGATACAGATCGCGTTCAGTACTTGCGCAGTTATCTAACGCAGTTACGTCGCGCGACTGCGGAGGGCGTACCGGTGAAGGGTTATTTTTTATGGAGCCTGATGGATAACTTTGAGTGGGCCGATGGCTACACCAACCGTTTCGGAATTCACTATGTTGACTACGCCACACAGAAGCGAACGCCGAAGCTGAGCGCGGACTTCTACCGCGAGGTCATCGCACGAAACGCTATCGTGTGATGGGCCACAAAGAGGCACAAAAAGCACATAAAGGTGTTGCCTTATCTTTTGTGCTTTTTGTGCCTCTTTGTGGCTACTGCGAACTCAACAACACAAGAATCTCGCCGCCGAAAATAAATTTTCGCTATTGACACTGCCCGAGTTAAGGATTACTGTGCCGCCCAATTTATTAAGCGACTAACCATCCCATCTGTTTGGGAACTCTCACATAGATACTGCGCGCTCTCCCCGGCTTTCCGTTTGCATTTTCGAGGAACTTGCCATGAAACATAAAAAAATCCTGATCGCAATATCGATCATTCTTGCGGCCGGAGCATTAGCTTTCGGTGTAGTGAGCTCGCGATTAGCACGTGGCGGGCCCTCACCTCAGATCCCGAATCCCACCTTCATTCAACAGCAGGGCCGAGACGGCAAACCGGTTCAACGTGCGCGCAATCTCTCGCTTCAACCCGAAGCATTCAATATGGCGCGCCGGCTCGGGTCCAGGTTTGGTGCAACCAAACGAGAAGTTTCGATCGCGGTTGGCACGCTCACCATTGGTTCCGACCAACGTCAGGTACAAACGAAACGTGTGCAAACGGACAGCGGCGAACAAGTGGAAGTAAAAATCGCCGGATCCAGCGACACCCTTACCTGGGATGCCAGCAGCGGATCGCTTTCTTCCGGCCGGCAAGCGAATGGAAGCGATCGTGATGTGATCGAGCGACTGGTGTTCGACAGCCCCGATCAATTCGTGTTGGGCCAATTGCGTGGCTCCAGCTATTTCATGGTCGCGCGCAACGTGAGACCTGCCGGTGCCGGCGACAACTATCAGGGACCGCTGTGGAACATTGTGCGGGTTAGTGATCCTGAGCTTGACGAGGCCAGGCGACTCCAAAGCCGTTGGAGACTTTATTACCTAAACACCACTAGTGGCCTGATCGAGCGGGTTGAATCAGAGGTCGATGGGCAGCGAATTGTCGCGGAGTTTTCCGTTTGGACAAACATCGCCGGTGAGCAGGTTCCGGCCCGTATCGTCTGGACCAGTCAGGGACGCACCTTGATGGAATATCAGCTCGCAAACTTTTCGCACGCCCAACAATAAAGGTGATCGCAGCCATGAAATTGAAAATCCACACCTCGTCGCTCGCTGGTCTCTCATTGCTGGTATTGCTGATTGGTGGCGTGCGTTTGCAAGCGCAAACCACGGCAGCCCGGCCCGATCGTGGAATAATGCCGGGAGCCAGCTACTCTGTAGCGGAAACAGAAAACATAAGTCTGACTAACGGTAACTTGAATCTCACGATTCCGCTGGCACAACTCCCACCCATTGCCGGAGGCAAACTCAAGTTTGGACTGAACGCGATCTATAACAGCAAAATCTGGAACATCACGCGCTCGCAAGCTCAATTGGGACCATTGGACGGCTGCGCTAGCTGGATCGTAAGTACGCCGCAGTTAAGCGACGCCGGAGGCTGGCGGATTGGAGCTGGATATCAATTAGTCTTTCGCGAAGCATCAGAAGATTTTAATTATTACAGACCGCAACCCCCTCCGGATCCGTGCGGCGGAATTTTGCAGGACCAGGTGCTGATGCAGGATCGTTGGTATCGTCTCGTGCTGATAACACCCGACGGCGCCGAACACGAAATGCGGCCTACTGATTCTTACACGCCTTATCCGGGCACAGGCGATGCCTCTTTTCTCTTCAATTACTACCGTGACACTCCCGATATCGTCGGGCAACCCATACGTTATTACTCGTTTGATGGAAGCTATATGTGGGCGGTGGTGAATCCAAGCAGTTCGAGCATACGTTGGACCGTTTACTTGAACGACGGTACGCGCATCATTCAGTACAACGACGGTACTCAGCGTTTACAGGACACAAACGGCAACAGCGTCAAGACCTACTACGATAGCGAAGGCACGCATTTTCAGGACGAGCAGACGCTGCGAGAAATCAAGGCTGTCTACGACCCGGCCGGAAATGGCGGACAGGGTCAAACCCGCGTGCAGTATCAAACCGTAGGCGGCGCCTGGCACACCGTGGAGATCAACTATGGCACCACGCGGGTTCAGGGCAAGGTCTACGACGTCCAGGACTGGAGCACAATGGGTGGCGAGACAGGCGGAGGCATGGTCTGTACCCACAATGAACTGCTCTGGAGTGATCTCTACGTCATTCGTGAGATCGTTTTTCCAGCAACTGAACCAGGCGTCGCCGCCCGGCGCTATACCTTCGGGTACAACTCAGACACAACTGAAAGCGTGACTAACCAGGTCCGGTGGGCCTGCAACATGCCGCTCCAGACTTATACCCGGGATGCTTCAAAGGGCATGGGTGTTCTGAGTCAAATGACTACTCCCGCCGGAGCCGTCGTCAATTATTCTTACAGTCGTGATCTAACTCATTACTTCATTTTTGAGCCCGACGATATCGCGCGCGAAACCATCACACAAAAAAGTATGACTCACGACGGAACCACTGACGTTTGGAACTACAGCATCGTTGAGTTTATTGGGTGTGCCGGAACCGTAACTGGCCCGGATGGCTCGGTCACCACCGAGGTCTGTTTCCAACGCGATACCGGGGCGGGTAATTACATGGCCCACCCCAAGGCTGGACTGCCTTTCCGAACTAATAACGACAACAAGATATTAGTGGAACGTCACTGGTCACTCTTGAAATTTAGCGGCGTCAACGGGAATGCAACCGGAAACTTCGGCGAGACTACCGTCAACCCTGTAGTCGACGCTGAATACGTATCGCTGCTTGACGATACGCCCAATCACAATCCCATTAAGATGTCAGCCAAAACCTTTCAGTATGATTTCAACGGTAATCTGATCTCTCAGACTGAATACGACTGGTTTGATCCTGCCGGCATTCAGCGTGACGGTGAAGGTGTGCCTACCGGTGTGCCTGCCGGGACACCCGTATTGCGCACGATTACAAACAGTTATTACAACCCGTCTACGACGTCTACTTCCGGAAACGTTTACGCTAAACGCAATCTTTCAACCGCTCTGCCCCTGATCCTCGGTGCGCTTAAGGAGACGGTCTCGGGTCCTGGTATCGTTCAGTTAAGTTATGACGGGTTCAGTTATGGCACAGCGCCAACCAAAGGCAACGTGACTAGTAAAAGCCTGTGGGATGATCTGGATAACAAGTGGATTACCACCAGCACGACTTACAACTCGTACGGAAACGCGACCTCTACGACAGACGGACGCGGGAAGATTACAAACTTCTACTATGACGACTCGACGCACGCGGCGCCGACTCGCGTGGTGGTTGATCCTCAAAACAATACCGGCTTACAAACGACAACCACGGCATTCGACTTTTACACAGGTTTGCCAACCAGCACGACTGATGTCAACGGACAGGTCACTACCATCGACTACACTAACCAGTTGCTGGGGAGCAATATCAAAGATCCTTTCGGGCGTCCGGGTTTAGCTACCGGTCCGTATGTTAACGTCAACGGCGTCAATCAACGCCTTACCACCATGACTAAATATTTCGACAGCTCGCGCATGGTAAGAACAGTGATGGACTTGAACGCCGAAGGTGATGGATTGCTCAGGACCGAGACGCTCAACGATCAGCTCGGCCGCACGTCCGAGACGCGACAATATGAAGCTGCCAATGCTTACATCGCTATTCGCCAAACTTACGACGACGTAAATCGAATTTATAAAACCTCGAATCCATTTCGGGTGATTAACGGCTCTGCCGCCGAAACTATCCTTTGGCGCACGACTGTTACTGATTCACTCGGACGGGTGACTTCGACGACTACACCGGACAGCGCAGTGGTAACGACGTCATACAATTCTGTTTACACAACGATCACAGACCCGACGGGAAAAGTCCGCCGCAGCAAAGTTGACGGTTTGGGACGCGTTGTCAGGCTCGATGAACCTGACGCCAACAATTCTCTGGGAGCACCCGATGCACCGCTCCAGCCAACCAGTTATGACTACGACACACTCGGCAATCTGCTGCATGTGTACCAGGGTTCTCAGACGCGCACGTTCACGTACGATTCTCTTAGCCGCCTGCGTTCGGCCGCGAATCCTGAGAACGGAACGATCAACTATAAATACGATGACAACAACAATGTCATAGTGAGGACCGATGCGCGCGGTGTCTCTGCCCATTACGAGTACGACGCCCTGAATCGCATTACCAGGCGTTGGTACAACGGTTCGAATGCGGTCACTTCGAACCAGCACAACATCCCGGCCCTGCCCTCCGGCGTTGGCGTCACTGACGAAGCAACTTATGTCTATGACACGCTGTCGGGGAATGGGAAGGGAAGAATGACATCGGTTGCCACTGCGACCTCCAGCTATAGTTACGGCGCCTACGACGCGCTGGGCCGAGTGACCAGTGCAACTCAAACTATCTTTGGCCAGACAAACCAGTCTTACACGACCAGCTACACATACGACCTTGCCGGACACTTGAAGACGATGACCTATCCTTCGCAACGGACGGTCACTAACGTTTACGATGACGCCGGACGTTTAATCAGTGTGTCAGGCTCGCTGGGCGACAACCAGACTCGCACTTACACGAGCGGCATTATCTACAATGCGGCGGGTCGCATGACCAAGGAACAGTTTGGAACGACCATACCTATCTATAACAAGCTCTTCTATAACTCGCGCGGGCAGTTGTCGGAGATTCGCGCCGGCACGACCTACACCGGTCCGAACGACACCGGCTGGCAACGCGGCGCAATCATTAATCATTACAGCAATAGTTGCTGGGGGATGTGCGGCGGCAGCACGAGCACTACTCCAATGACCGACAACAACGGCAACCTGAAGAAACAGGAGCATTGGATTCAGGATGGCAGCGGCAACGTAACCGCGATCTTCACGCAGCAATACGAGTACGATTCACTGAATCGCCTCCAGCGTGTGGCGGACGATCTCGTCAATCCGAGTTGGCAACAGCATTATGTTTATGATCGCTACGGCAACCGTACGATCCATCAGGATGCCAACAAAACTTTCGGCGCCGGTATTCCCAAGCCGCACTTCACAGCGAACCTGAACAACAACAATCGACTAGGTGTACCGAATGGTCAGCCCGGAATGGATTATGACGACGCCGGCAATCTGACCAAAGACACCTACAGCGGCTTAGCTGTGGAGCGCGCTTATGATGCCGAAAATCGAATGACTTCTGAGACACAGGCAAACAATTATGTCGCTGGTCTCTACAGTTACGACAGTGATGGCCGCAGAGTGAAGCGCAAAGTAAATGGCGTCGAGACGTGGCAGGTTTATGCAGTGGGTGGTGAATTGATCGCCGAGTACGCCGCCAACACAGCAGCCAGTCCGCAAAAGGAGTACGCCTATCGCAACACTCAATTGCTGATCACGGCATCGTTCACCTCAGGATCGGGCGGCGGTAGTCCGTTTAGCTTCACTGACGATCCTTTGATCGCGGGCACGACTACAGTTAAAGCAGCTCATGTGAACGAACTCCGCACAGCAGTAAACCAGGCGCGCACTCTTGCGAGTCTCTCAGCCGCAACGTGGGCTGAAGTTATTACTGCGGGAGTCACTACGATCAAGGCTTCGCACATTACCGAACTTCGCACGCGCCTTGCTGAAGCACGAACAGCGTTGGGTTTACCGGCGGCAAGCTATACGGACTCGAATCTAACCTCCGGCATGCAGATCAAAGCCGTTCATGTTCAGGAATTGCGCACCAAAACTAATGAGACATTGACTTCGGGAAGCACCAGCACGCTCGACCTGCGCTGGCTGGTGAGCGATCAACTGGGAACGCCGCGAATGATTTTTGATTTGGGCGGCTTGTTGGCGAACACTTCCAGGCACGATTATCTTCCGTTCGGTGAAGAGTTGACGGGCGGCAGCCGCACTACCGCATTGGGTTACTCCAAGAACGACGGCGCGCGGCAGAAATTTACTTCGAAAGAGCGAGATACTGAGACGGGCCTTGATTACTTCGGTGCGAGATATATGTCCAGCAAGCAGGGCCGATTCGTATCAGCCGATCCGCGTTACTTTCAATCAGAGATGATTCTTGATCCACAAAGATTCAATCTCTATGCATACGCGAGGAACAATCCGCTTAAATGGATCGACCCCAATGGCGAGAGAATAAGAATCGCTCCGGGCAGTTCCATGCACGAGATCTATGAGCTCGTCGGCGGACAGGAAAACTTCGACAAATACTTTGAAATTGTAGACGGAGAAATTGTTCAGAAAAGCGGCGTTGACACAAGCTCAGCCAATCGCGGCGTTATGTTTCTCATTGAACTCATTAATCGTCCGCAAATCTTTTTGGTCTATCTCGGCGCGGACGCGGATTCAGTGGCGCGGATGTTTTCGGGAACTGTGGGTAAAGACGGCAAGTTGAATGACCATGGAAAGAAAATTGCCAAGCAGTTCCAGAATAACGGCTACCTGGTCAGTACTGCGGGCCGGCCACTTATGGCGAACGAGCCTGGGGGTGGCGTTTTCACGGTGCTAGCGATAGACCCAAAGACGTTCTCGCGAACTCAGACCGGAGACGCAGGGATAGCCGAATTCGCCGCGGGAATAGGTCAGACAGTAACTGCCATCAATTTGCTGATGCACGAGCTCGCGGAGAATCTTGATTTCTCGATTAACGGAACCCATAGTGGGTCGATGCCCAACAAGAACGACAAAATGTACAAGGGGGAAGCTGGGAAAAAGCTATACGAGGAACATCTGAATGCGGCCAGGGGTTTCTATGCCTACCAGCGGGCTCACGGCTTTGCGCAGCAGTACGAGATTAATTTGCGAAAGGATCTGAAGAACGTTTCGGGAGGATTTGCCGGCGGCGTGCTTGGTCCTCAGAACAAATGAAATTGGTGTGTATGCTACTGATCAAGTTTGTGGCTATTGTTGGTTTCGCAATGGCGTGCTCGGGAACCACGATCGCTCAATATCATCCCGACGCAACAGTGACTAAGGTCAGTGCGGAAACTGACGACTCGATCGTGTTTCAAATATCAGTCGGGAAAAAGAACTACAGTGAGCAGGAGGACATTGTTGTCAACTATCTTGTTCAAAACAAGAGTGGGAGGAGTGTTCATCTGGTAACTGTGCCGTCGCCCGTTGCGCGGATAACAGAGGCGTTCATAGTTGAGTTCCTTGACCCGATCAAAGGCCCCAACGCTCACGAGCAATACGATTACGAGCTGATCAAGATACTTCCGGGAAAGAGTTATCAGGGAAAATTATTGATCAAAGCAAAAGTCCTCAACGACAGCACAAAATACAATTTTGAAACGGTTGCGATCCGCGCCAGCTTCTCCTACCTCTTCGATGTCTCCAATCTCGTCGACTGCAAGGAGGCAACGTACTCCTTACCTTGCTTGAACGAAATCTACGACAAATCAAAGACCTTAACCGCCGGCAATCTGGTAGTAAAAAGAAAAGTAGAAGAGTAGGATCGGGCACCGGGAACTCCTTTGCAGGAGTGCTACGGAAGCCAGGAAAAAACCTTAGACAGGATTACAGGATTTACCAAAATGGACAATATTGAAGCTTGTAAATCCTGCAAACTCCTGTAATCCCGTCCAACTACTGTGTTCCGCCTTCACGTTCAATGCTTTCGCTGTATTTTAAGGCTCGATTTCGTATACGCATGCTCCATAACGTGAGGTTCAAACATCATCAGAAAAAATATTGGCTCTACGCCTGTGCTATACAACCAATCCCTGCATACCAATCTCTAATGCCGCGTTTGTTATCCGATTAGCGGGCGCAGGATACGGCAACTTTCCCCAAAACAATTTGATTCAAGCGCACTCTTGCGAGTGGTGACGTGTGCGAACGGCTTACTCGGTAGCCGCACGTTTCGATGTAAGTGTTCGTGTGCGTCGCTGGCGGTGGGAGCGGGGTCTTCAAGGGCAATAAGGTCACTCCGCTCCTGCCTGTTTCTTTGGCTCAGTTTGTTTAGTTGCGGAGGTATGATGCGAATCCTGCACGTCGAAGATGATGAGGACACGCGAGCACTCGTCGCCTTTATATTAAAGGACGAAGGGTGGGAAGTTGTCTCCGTGGACAATATGGAAGCGGCGATCGAACTCGCAGCTGCGGGCGGGTTTGACCTTTATTTACTCGACAACTGGATTCAGGGCGATACTGAGAATGTATTGTGCCTTAAGCTGCGCTCTCTTGATCCACACACTCCGATCCTCTTCTATTCCGGTGCGGTGTTTCCGTTGAACGTTGAGTCGGCGCTCGCGAGCGGAGCACAAGACTACCTGGAAAAGCCGTGTACTCCTGAAGCACTCGTCGAAAAGATACTGGAGCTGATGCGCCGGTAGTTGGGGCACAAGCCAAATCTGTGTAATCCGCGTATCTTGTGGGCATGTCGACCCGGACGCGGATATTGGTGCTCGTTGCTGTTGCCGCCGTGGTTCTCGTAATCGTTTGGGTAGTCCTCGCGCGGAATTGTCCGCGCGCTGGGATTGCTCTCACGGTTCGTGCCCGAAATCTTCACTACTTAAAAAATAGAACTGCACTTCCGCAAGCTGCTGACTTCGACACGAGGATCACTCTCGATGCGTTACTTCAGCCTGGTGACGATCGTAATCGCTGGTCCACGGATCGCGCCGCGCGAATTCAGGGTGAGGTAATCGACGTCGCGTATGCAGGCTCAGAAGCAACAAACTGTTTCAGCCCTTCTCGTCGCGATATTCACATACTGGTTGCGACTCGCAAGGGTGCTGCAAAAAAGGAGCAGGTCGTGGTCGAGGTCACGCCGAATCTGGGAGACTGGGCTGCTAGCCGCGGAATGGATTGGTCTGAACAAACTCTACACGCGCAGCTAGTGGGCCACTGGGTTGAATTCGAGGGCTGGTTATACTTCGACGTCGGTCACGCCGAAGAATCCGAGAACACTGCCCCAAACAACCCGGAAAACTGGCGCGCAACCGCCTGGGAGATTCATCCAGTTACCAGGATCACCGTCATCAGGTAACTTCTTATCCTGTTAATCCTGTCAAAAAAATCACTCCGGCAACACTCCTTCCGGCACCATCCACGGATGAATGTCCATCGCAAGTCTGCCTGCCTGAACCGCGGGATCGGTCTCTGTCAACGCTTTTGCCTCTTCCAGTGAGGCGACACGAAACACGAAGATGCCGCGCAAGCGTCCATTATCTCCGAAGGGCCCAGCGGCTATCAGCTTTTTCATTTCCGCCAAGCGATTGATGTTCGCCATGTGGCCCTTTTGAATCTCTTCCGTT
>JAICGZ010000153.1 GCA_025922875.1 Pyrinomonadaceae bacterium | reverse complement strand
GGAGGCATCATGGTTGGCCGCACGGTCTCGTCGTAGTCGCTAGTCGGGAAATCGCCGGCATAATGCAAAGAGGCGCCCGATCCCTCCATGAGCAACGTGGCTACTTCAAGCGCGCTACGCGCGTCTTCAAGAGAGTCGTCAGCGTGAGCGCTGGCAAAACAGTTTATGGCCACAATCAGTCCTTGAATCAGGACCACAAAAACGTGGTGGCCTCGAATCCAACGGGTAAATGGATCGCACCAGATTGCGTCGACGTATTTGGTATCGAACGCTCGCAGCTCGGCGCGGACCTGGGCCGCTGATTTTGAGCCGGCTATCAAACGAAGGAGCGACTCGAACGCAGCGCGTAGAGCAATCCACTGATCCTGCGTGAGAGACGATCCGCCCGAGACGGTGTCTTCGAGGAGTTCTTCGTACGCTTTGAGAACCGATCTCGTGAATACATAAAGCGTGTCGGGATCGTCTACCCGGCGAACCCGGCAATACTCGTCGTGCGAATCCGAATCGGCAGTCTCAGGAACGGATCTCGTTTCTGGTGGTGGAAACTCTCTTTCGCCGAGATCGCTCAAGCTGCAGCGAACTTCGTACAGAACGTGTTCAAGCGAACTGCCGGGAGAACGCGAAAAGTTGCGCAGGCAAGCGATTTCCGTTGTCCGGCGCTGCTGCAATTCACGATAGCTTTTTGGCAGTTCTTCCGGACGGAGAAGTAGAAGAGCAGGGATTCGCGTCATTGTTGCCTCACGATAAAAAACGAAAGCTTGAGGGCTTGAGGGGCTTGATTGAAGAAATTTTTCTCGCGCAAAGGCGCTAAGCGCTACCGCGTTTCCAAGAGATTTCTTTGCGCCTTTGCGCCTTTGCGTGAGAAAAGTGTTTTCCGAAGCTGTGCTCGGGAGAGACCTAAATCTACAAGAGCATCCGGTTTGGGGGTTTGGCCTATTAACTCTGCTATTCCGTTTACGGTTGGCCTCTGAAACAGATCCATTATCGGTAGATCCGATCCAAACGTCGTGTCCAATCTGCTCTTGAGTTGGACCATCTTTAACGAATGCGCTCCCAGTGAGAACAGATTGTCGACAGTGCCGACTTGCTCGATGCCCAGCGTCTCCTGGACCAGCGTGGCTATCTGTCTCTTCAGTTCCGTCTCGGGCGCAGAGTAGTGCGACTGCGATCTGAGTCGCGGTGCGTCGAGTACTGAGAGCGCCCGGTAGTCAATCTTTCCGCCAGGGAGCAGTGGCAGCTTCTCTAACGGTATGTAGATGGACGGAATCATGTATGCGGGAAGCAGTTGTGAAAGAAACTCGCGAATGTCAGACGCATCGCTGCCATCTTTCTCCGAAGACACGAAATAAACAACCAGCAACTTATTGGCGGCATCGCCGCTGGTATGCGCAACTGCGTGTTTGACCGCGGGGTGACTGAGAACGGCCGCCTCGACGTCTCGCAAGTCGATCCTGACTCCCTGCACCTTGATCTGGTGGTCCAACCGGCCGAGCAACTCAATCTTTCCATCCATCGATAAACGTCCCGCATCGCCGGTCCGATACATTCGTTCTCCTGGCTTTTCCGAAAATGGATCCGGAACGAACCTCTCCGCCGTCAGATCACTCATGTCCACATAGCCGCGCGCCGTTCCAATGCCGCCTATGTAGATCTCTCCGGGCACTCCCGCGGGCACAGGATTCATGAATCGATCGAGCACGTAAATCCGAGTGTTTCGAAGCGCCCGCCCGATATAAATGCATTCACCGTTTTGATCGCATTGACCGGAAGTCGCCCAGATCGTCGTCTCTGACGTTCCGTACGTATTGAACATCTGCCGCCCATTGGACCAGCGATCGGCCACGGCTTTCGGGCACGCCTCGCCACCGACGATCAGTGTGCGCAGCGCCGGCAGATCGTCGTCTTCGAGCAGGGCGAGCGCCGACGGGAAGATGGACAAGTTGGTAACGGCGAGTCTACGAAGCATCGGCACAAACGCCGGCGTGGGCAGCAGGTCGGACGGCGGAGTTATCACGAGTTGTGCTCCATGGCCGAGCGCCATGCAGATCTCGAACAAAGAGGCGTCGAAACTCAGAGATGTGTACAGCAGTATTCGATCGTCGGGAGTGATCCCAAACTCGGTGGCCTCAGCTCGAATCAGGTTGAGTAATCCCGTGTGTGGCGCCATCACACCCTTGGGTTTTCCAGTTGAGCCGGATGTGTAGACCACGTAAGCCAGATTGGCAGGGACGACACCAGATTCCGGCAGGGTCTCAGGCTCGCGTTCGATCTCCTGCCATTCAGAGTCGAGACACAGCGGACGCGCGCCATTGGCGGACAGATTCTTACTGAGGCTTTCAGTAGTCACGATGAGCGGCGCTTTCGCGTCTTTCAAGATGACATCAAGACGCGCCGCCGGATAGCCCGGATCAACCGCGAGGTACGCACCGCCTGCTTTGAGAATGCCTAACATCCCAATGATTGCGTCGATCGATCGTTCCATGTACAACGCGACGATGGTTTCGGGTTGCACACCCAGGCGTCGCAGGTGATTCCCGAGCTGGTTCGCACGGCGATCGAGTTCGCCGTAAGTTATTGAACTGTCGCCATAACACACCGCGATCGCTTCCGGTTGCCGCAGTGCATGAGAACGAATGATCTCTTGAAGCGTGCACGGTGTTTCGTCTGCACCGGTAGCGTTCAACTCCTGCAGCAGCCATGTCTGCTCTTCTTCGTCCAGCATCGTTAACTCACCGATAGAACAGTCCGCGTGCGAGGCGATGCTTTCAAGCAGAGTCTGAAAGTGGCCGATCATCCTTCGAATCGTCGCGGGCTTAAACAGGTCAGCGTTGTATTCAAGCCAGCCTCCAATGCCCTGATCCGATTCTTTGAGCGACAGCGTTACATCGTAGACCGCAGCTCCGGGATCAAAATCGAACGGGCTGATTGCCATTTCCGTCAGTTCAGTATTTGGCGCAGGCGTGTTTTGCAAAACGAAGAGCGCCTGAAACACGGGTGTCCGGCTGAGATCGCGCGGCGGCCGGATTTCTTCGACCAGACGTTCGAAAGGAAGGTCCTGGTGCGCATACGCCTCGAGACTCGTTTCCTTCACGCGCTCCAGCAACGTGGAGAAGCTCGGATTTCCACTCGCATCGATACGCATGACCAACACGTTGACAAAGCAGCCAATGAGATCTTCAAACTCGATCCGGTTGCGGTTCGCGATGGGCGAGCCGATGAGAAGATCCGTCTGGTTCGTGTATCGATTAAGCAGAACCGAGAAGGCTGCGAGAAGCACCATGTACAAGGTGGCTCCTTCACGCCGGCTCAATTCATTGAGAGCCTGTAGAGTGTGCGCTGGAACCGCGACGAATTGGCGCTCCCCGCGATGCGTTAGACGCGGCGGACGAGGGTGGTCCGTGTGGAGTTCGAGTTGCGGTAGTTCTCCACCCAACTTGTCACGCCAGTAACTGAGAAGCTTTTGCAGGGTTTCCCCCTGCAGCAGATTGCGTTGCCATTCGGCGTAGTCGACATATTGGACCAATGGCGCCTCGTTTCGTGCCTCGCGACCTTCTCGAATCAACTGATAATTCTCGGCAACTTCGCGTGTCAGCACACCAAGCGACCAACCATCGGCAACGATATGGTGGATGGTAAACAGGAGAATACTTTCGCGCGGCGCCAGCCGGAACAGACTTGCATGGAATAACGGAGGAGAATCAAGCGAGAACCCACGGCCCGCTTCCGCATGCATCAACTCCTGAAGCTGGCGCTGTTGTTCCGCTCCGGGTAGATTTTGAAGATCGAACAGCTTCAGCGAGACGGCTGGTTGAGGCTCAATGTACTGAACCGGCTCTCCTCCCTCAACACGGAAGCCTGTTCGCAATGCTTCGTGACGCGCGACCACTGCTTCAATACTTCGCTCGAGTGTGGCCCGGTCGAGTGGACCACGCAGTCGTACTGCCGAGCTGATATTGTAAGTAGGACTTTCAGGGGCAAGCGAATCGAGAAACCACAAGCGTTGCTGGGAGAACGATAGCCTCATCGCGTCCGTTCGTGGCACTCGCTCGATCGGATTCGCGCTCGACACTGTCTTTTGCGCAGCGTTGATAAGCCGGACTATGCCCGCTATCGTGGGCTCGGCAAGGATTTCTCGCAACGAGATTACAATGCCAAAAGTGTCTCGCAATCTCGAAGTTAATTGAGTAGCCAACAGTGAGTCGCCGCCCAGATCCGTAAAACTATCTTCCCTGCCAACTTCGTCCACGGCCAGTAGCTTTTGAAACAGCTCCTTCACCTGCTCCTCTACGTTTCCGGCTGTGGCAACAGAAGGCGAGACGCTGACGGTTTTGTGACGATCAGTGGTGGCTTTGGGTTCACGGTCCACCCAGTGCCGTTTTCTCTCGAACGGATAAGTGGGCGCACTGACACGCTGGCGTCGATGACGCGAAGCGTAACTGGTCCAATCTACTTTCGCGCCATTGGTCCAGAGTTGTCCTAACACATAGTGGATATGTCCACGTTCAATGCCGGCGCGCGAGAGCGAGATCAGTTGATCAGACTGAAAGGCTGGCTGTTCCAACGGGAGGGTAACGATGGAACAGCCAATCACGACCGCAAGCTGCGGGCCTTTCAGTGTGGCGAGTGTTCCGGCGAAGGAGCTTGCGCCGTGCCCATTGCGCGAGTCCGAGGGTGCCTTTTCACTCACTTCTTTTTGCTTCCTGAGCAAATCGAACGCATCTGACAATCTGATCGATCCGCGAACGCAATCAGCAACAATCCGGCCCACGCCGTCGCCAACGATCAATTTCGGATTAATGCCCCACTCGATCAGAGTTTTCGCGATAGCGTATTCGAAGAAAAACAACACGAGGTCGCTATCGTGCTCTGTTTTAGCGTTGGAAAAATCTACCGGGCACTTAATCCCAAACTGACGTTCCCAGGCACTCGCGCACTGTGCAACATGCTCGCGAAACGCCGGCTCCTGGTCGTAGATCACTACAGCCAGTTCAAGACAATCCGCGTGAGCTGGAAGAATGAAGACCACGTCTCTTGCACTGACGGGTTCAGTGCTGGTGGGCTCCGTCTCTGCGGCCGCCAGGAACTTCGATGCTTCTTCTGCATTGCGGCCTACTGCGAAGCGGCGGTATTCCCACTGCTTGCGACCGACCTGATATGTGTATCCGAGATCATGCAAAAGGTACGGTCGCGTGTTTTCTTCCAGGAACGCGGCGATTTGTGTGGCCGACGTCTCTAACGCCGCCGGGCTCTTGGCTGCGATCGGAATGAGCACCCACGCTCTCGCATCATCTCGGCAAGTCGTGACCGGAGCTTCCTCTACAATCACATGACTGTTAGTACCGCCTAAGCCGAAAGAACTGATGCCTGCGCGGAGTGGAGCGCCACTCGTGGTCCAGTCGCGCAGTGTTGTGTTAACGAAGAATGGGCTCTGGTCCAGGTCGATATTCGGATTTAGTCGCTCGAAGTTGATGCTGGGCGGGAGTGCGCGATGCTCCAGCGCAAGCACGGTTTTGATTAGCCCCGCCATACCTGCAGCGGCGTCGAGGTGTCCGATATTTGTTTTGACTGAGCCGATGGCGCAAGTTCCAGGTCCCGAGCCGTTGCCGAATACCTTCTTCAGACCGGCGATTTCGATTGGATCGCCGAGCGCGGTGCCGGTACCGTGTGCTTCGACATAGCTGATGCTGGTCGGTTCCACGCCCGCGGCGGCCAGCGCTTCCGCAACAACCCCCGCCTGCGCCTGCTGGTTCGGTGCAGTGAATCCGGCTTTCAACGCGCCATCGTTGTTCACCGCACTTCCCTTGATCACGGCGCGGATCGAATCGCCATTTGCGATCGCGTCACGGAGTCGTTTCAGAACAACGACGCCAACGCCGCTGCCGAATATCGTTCCCTGTGCGCGGTGATCGAACGCGCGGCAGTGCCCGTCTGGAGATAGAATGCCGTCCACTTCGTACAGATATCCCGCGTGCACCGGGAAGTTCAGAAAGACTGCGCCGGCGAGTGCTAAGTCGCATTCACGGCTCAGGAGACTTTGAACAGCAAGATGCACGGCGACCAGTGACGTGGAACAAGCAGTCTGGACCGCGATACTTGGACCACTGAGGTTCAGCTTGTGTGACACGCGCGCGGGCAATGACGACAGAGCGTTTCCGACTCCGATTTCGAATCCACCGGCGTGGCCTAACCGCTCGCGATTTTTGTAGAGATATTCGAATGAGTAATTACTCGGTCCGGCACCTGCGTAAATACCCGTGAGTCCGTCCAGTCTGTCGCAGTCGTACCCGGCGTCTTCGAGCGCTTCCCAGCAGCTTTCGAGAAAGATTCGCTGTTGCGGGTCCATGAGAAGCGCCTCGCGTGCGCCGTAACCGAAGAAGGCTGCGTCAAAACGATCGTAACCGCTTAAAGGTGCTTCGGCTTTGACGTAATTCGGATGCTGGATCCACTTCTCGGCGACTCCGGCTTCGATCAAATCCGCATCGCTCAACGGCAACACGGATTCCTTGCCTGCGCAGAGGTTGCGCCAGAACTCTCGGACATTCGCAGCGCCCGGAAACCGGCCGGCGTATCCAACGATCGCGATATCCAAAGGATTAGGTTCTGAGTTGTTCATGGAAAGAAAATCTGAAAAATCTTGTTAATCCTGTGAAGCCGACTTTTTGTTTTACAGGATTTCAGGATTAGACATGATTTACATGATGATTCTGATATTCAACGACAACGTGACTGAGATCGGGGTAAAAGACTCGAGCATTCGAGAGGTTGGAATTTGCAATGTGTTGGCGGAGTTCGGGCAGTGTGTAAGCCGCGCGCACCGAATCCTCGAATGACTTCCGCATCAGGCCCTTGTACTTTCGGCCAAAGAACGCAACGTGCAAAGGATGCAATAAGCGAGACCGCCGGCGCAGATCGCGGAAGTAGGCCACTCCGTTCTCTTTGATAACGCGATGCGCTTCATTAAAGACCTGAACAGGATCCGAGAAGTGATGCAGGGTCGAATTGCAGATGAGCAGATCGATGCTGCCACTCTCGACCGGAATAGAACTCGCCGACGCCAGCAGGAAGCTGACGCGCGAGGAGACTTGCTCTCGCCTGGCACGATCGTTGGCGAGTTTCAACATCTCCCGCGACAAGTCGATTCCGATTACCTTGACACGCGGCTCACGTTTCGCAAGCTTGATCGGAATCTGACCTGGTCCCGTTCCCAGATCCAGAATCGTGCCGGCGATTCCCATCGATAGCACATGGTCCACGAACTGGTTGTCGATCCGATCGAGGTGCGCGTTGGACGCTGTCTCCTCGTAATGCAGCGCCTCTTCCGGTGTCTGCATTACTTCGGGTTCGGGGACTCGCTCTGAAGAAAATAACCACATAGCAAAGGTCTCAAGCCACCGCCGGCATCTCCTGGATCTCTCTGACGACTTTAGCGATCGAGTGGATATCGGTCTCCCACTCTCGAGCAGCCTCTTCGATGACTTCCGATAAGGTGAGAACTGTGGGGTTCTCGAGCAAAACGCGTAAAGGAAAGTCAATCTGCAAAGTGTCCCTCAGAGTCGTCACGATCCTCGTGGCCATTATCGAATTTCCACCCAGGTCGAGGAATTTTTCGTTGATTCCGACCTTGTCAACGCCAAGATAGAATTCCCACACAGAAGCGATTACGGCTTGCAGATCGTTCTGCGGTTCGGAGTACGCAGCTCTCGTAACTGGAGCTGTTCCGTTACCGTTACCTGGGGTTATGACACTCAGAGCCGGTTCTTTTTTAGTTGTGTTCACCCAGTATCGCTGCCGCTCGAACGGATAAGCCGGCAAGCTTATGAGTTGGCGCTTCTCGGCGGAGTAATAGGTCTTCCAGTCTACGACCACATTCGCGGTCCATAGCTTTCCGAGCGCCATCAACAGCCACTGCCGATCCGTGAGTGAATCCGCGACTGGTGGAAGTGCTGACACGCACACGAGATCTCGAGAATTTTTCTCTTCGCAGATCACATCGATAGGATCATTCTCGCTGAAAATCACAACTGCCTGTTCCGAGGATTCCAGAATTGGGGCGAGCGCTTTACTGCCGGTGTGCGGGGCAGCCCCACTCTGGAATCCTTTACATGCCGATGACAATGCTTCTTCTATTGGCAACGATTCAGAGAAACAAGCCGACGTCAACTCACCAATTCCGAAGCCTGAGAAGGCATGCGCTCTTAATCCCCAGGAGATCAGCAGTTGCGCGAGCGAGTACTGCACCGCGACTGTGATAGCGTCATCAGATGCATGAGCTTGTTCCGATGGTCCATAGAGAATCTCTCTTATGTCTCCTTTGTTGAGCCGCCGGCATACATCGGCGCAGCGATCCATCGCATCGCGGAAAACAGGTTCATCGCGGTACAAGCCTGCCGTCGCATGCCGGTATCCTGCCGCGCGATCCGGGAACAGAAAAGTCAGCGTGCGCGACTCGCCATCGTCCCACGCTGTCGCGACTTGATTCGGGCGATTACCTCGAAGCGCCTGAATGATGTCCGATCTGCTTTCGCCCAGCACGACCTTGCGATACTCGAGTGATCGTCTGCCAATGGCGAGAGTGTATGCCGCATCGGGTAGAGACGTGCTCGGTGTGGTCTCCAGGTGATTTGCTAGTTGTCGCGACGCCTCGTCCAAAGCAGTTGGTGTCTTCGCGGAAAGCACGATCAACTGATCGCTCCTCGAATCACCGGAAGGCTCTCTCGCTGGCGCCTGCTCGATGACGACATGCACGTTGGTGCCACCGATACCGAATGAGTTAACTGCGGCTCGCCGTGGCGAACCATCTTCGGGCCAACTCTCCGCTTTCGAATTCACGTAGAACGGCGTGCGAGACAAGCTCAGAACAGGATTCGATTGATCGCAGTGAAGACTCGGAGGAATGACGCCATTCTCGACTGCAAGCGTGGCCTTGATCAGGCTGGCGATTCCGGCAGCCGCATTTGCATGACCGATATTCGTCTTGACCGAACTGATAGAACAGAACTGTGTCCGATCGGTTTGCGTTCGAAAAGCTTGTGTAAGCGCCGCGACCTCCAGAGGATCGCCGAGCGTGGTGGCTGTTCCATGTGCTTCCACCATGCGAATGCTCTCGCAGGACACACCCGATATCGCGATGCCTTCGGCGATAGCAGCCGCCATTCCGCTCTGACTCGGAGCGGAGAAGCCGATCTTGTTGGATCCGTCGTTATTGATCGCCGATCCTTTGATTACGGCGTGGATCGTGTGGCCGTCGGCGATCGCATCTCCGAGACGTTTCAGCACGACGGCGCCGGCGCCTTCACCGGGGACGAAGCCGCTGGCTTTCGCGTCGAAAGCACGGCAATGTCCATCGCGTGAGAACAGTCCGCCTTCGACGTACAAGTAGCCAGCCTCTTGCGGGAAGGTCAACGAGACGCCGCCGGCTACGGCCATGTCGCACTCTCCATTGAGCAGGCTCTGCGCAGCTAAATGCACGGCTGCGAGTGAAGTGGCGCACGCCGACTGGACCGTCACACTTGGACCAGTCAGGTTGAGCTTGTAAGAGATCCAGGCCGAAAGAAAATCAACCTGGTTAGCCACCACCGCCTGTGAGACACCGGCGCGGGCAATCAGGTCTGGATCTGATCGAAGGTAATCCTGGTAAGTGTTGGGACCAGCCCCCGCGAACACGCCCGTGCGACGATCGCCATCACCCACGTCTCCGGCATCTTCTAACGCCGTCAACACGACCTCGAGGAAAACGCGAAACTGCGGATCCATCAGGGTCGCGTCGCGCTCGCTGAAATCGAATGCTTTAGCGTCAAACTCAGAGGCGCCTTCGACGATGCCTTTAGCGGGGACATAAGTTGCGCCGCTTAACTGGTCCATCGAAAGTCCTGACGCGAGCAGTTGCTCGTCCGAAAAGAACGAGATTGACTCCACGCCGGCGGCCAGGTTGGTCCAATATTGTTTAAGATCGGACGCACCGGGAAATCGGCCGCTCATACCTATGATCGCAATGTGACCGGTATCGGATGTCATGATTTTTTGTAAATGATTCTGAGGTGTGGTTAGTTAATCGCAGGGCACGGCGTCAATGAGTCCGACCCATTCATGAATGGGATTCACGGAGACCACGTCAAAACCCGTAGCCGCAAGAAGTTGCCGAAAATCTTCTTCGGTCCGTTCTTTTCCCCCCGTGATGACCATCATGTTGATGTCAGAGAGCTTTGCGAAACTCGGCGTATTCCCGGCAGGAAGAATTGCATCCACGATCAAGAGCCGCTGCCCTTTTGACATCACGTTTCGAACGTTCGACAGAATGCGTTTGACGTCATCGTCCTGCCAGTCGCATAACACGATCTTGATTACATAAAGATCGCCTCCCGGCGGTGCTGATTCCAAAAAGTTTCCGGGGATGCCGGAGAGCCGGCCTTCCCAAACTGTGTCCTTGATGGATTCGAGACTGCGAGTTACGACGTGCTCGAGATCGTAGATGGCGCCGCGTACGTTCGGATAACGTGTTAGAACTTTTTTCAAAAGCGCGCCCGCACCGCCGCCGATATCAATGACCTGTGCGAATGGGGAGAAGTCGTAGGCATCGACAATTGCGTCCGCGACAACCTCAGTGTATCCGGCCATCGCCCGATCGAATGCCTCACTTGCTTCCGGATGGTCCGCCATGTAATCGAAGATTCCGCTCCCGAAGACTTTGTTAAAAGCGGGCTTCCCGGTTTGTAAACTGTGAAGCAGCTCCGGCCAGGCGTAAAGGTGCATTCGACTCGTCATGCAAGCAAGGCCGTAGAGTGAAGGTTCTGCGTCGCGCCTCAATAGCAACGAGGCATCGGTATTTCGAAAAGCGCCGTCCCCAGTCTCTTCAAACACGCCAAGAGAAGCGAGCGCCCTCAGCACGCGATATAACGCAGTCGGCTGACAGCCTGTTGCCGAGGCTAACTCGGCCACCGGCATCGCCGTGTTTCCTATGAGATCAGCCAGACCGAGACGAGCGGCAGCGCAAAGCACACCGGTAATTCGATGGCTGTTTATGAGACGCGCCATGGACTCCACCAGTGCCGTAGTTTGCGAAGTGGATCCCTGCACCGAATCGACTGGGCCGGTCAACGGCCACGATCCTGTTTGCTGAGCGGTCAACGCTGGAATCATGAACCCTCCTGAGAAAGCAGTTTTCTTGCGTGGATCTCTTTCCGTGGCTCGAGCTGGCCAAACAGCGATATCAACACGATGAGGCAGCCGGAAACGATAAACAGCAATCCGATTCCGCGCCCTGGTCCAACGCCAATGACCTGCCCAATGCTGCCTGCAAGCATGCCGCCCTCGGCCAGCAGAGGCTCGAAGACATGATCCGCAAGCGGACCTGCGACAGGATAAGCGAGCGGCATCGTGGCCGTGGTAATCGCAGCTATCGTGGAGATGATCCTTCCTTGTAAATGCGCCGGTGTGTGGCTCTGAATAATGGTCTGAAACCCGCTGCCGGTAACCGGCATGGTGAACGAATGAATGAACATAGCAACGATAATCAGCGGGATTAGCGGGCGCGCGCCGCCTATCACTATGCAAAGGCCTGCGATGACATTTACTAACATCACTTGTTTGAGACTGGTCGCTCCCTTGCCCGACACTGTCACAGCGACGCTGCCAAGCAACATGCCAACTCCGCCAATCGATAAGATGGTCCCGAGCACCGGTGCTGAGGCGAAACTGAGCACGAGCGGCTTCAGTAGCACAGTCGCTAACGTCACGAAGAACGTGCATATCGAGAAGATGATGGTCAATCTCAACAGCGTCGGTTCGTTGCGAAGAAATGACCACGCTTCGGCCATGTCTCTTAAGTAAGAGGGCTTTTCTGCACGCTCGTTTGTTGCGGGAGGACTCGGAATCTTAAAGAAGGCGAGTGCAGCCATTGCCACTGCGTACGTTCCAAGTGTGAGAGCCAGGAGCGTCTCGATGTTGTATCGAACCAAAACTAAACCGCCGAGTAAGGGTGCAATGATCCCAGTCGCTGCATTCCCCGCCTGCAGCATCCCATTCGCACGCAGCCGGTTTTGTTGCGAGATAAGGACCACAACTGACGAAGAAACTGCCGGCCAAAGCAACGATTGGCACGCTGAAGCAAGGGTGATCGAGATGATGATATGCCATGGTTTAAGCTCTCCATTCCACAATAGCACCAGTGACGGCGCCAGACTCAATATCGATCCGAGGTTCCCAGCCACGATGGACCATCGTGGTCCATAACGATCAACTAACGCACCTGTAAACATCAACGAGAGATTTTTCGGGACCGCCGAGCCCATCGCCAGCAGGGATAGGAAGGTAACCGAGCGAGTGGTTTGAAAGGCCCAGACGATTAGACCAAAGCCCAACACGCCTGATCCGAGGGCGGAAAGAATTTGACTAAAACAGACCGCTGCAAAGCGATAGAAGCCCCGCGTTCCCGATTGAGTTTCGCTGCCTGCGTTCCAGGTAGCTGTACTTTCTACTTGCATGAATAGATTTCTTTGTGGGTTGGGTATTTCTGTGTTCGTCCACAGATTCACAGATAAGTCCTATTGGCATTGCCGAAAAGTCCATTTTGGCTCTCGGCTGCGGCTTCGCCGGCTGATGTGAGGCGCGGCTATGCCGCGCCGTTCAGCTTGGATTTAAGGTTGGGCTGCGCCCTTGGTTTGGGCTTTGCCCGAGTTTTATGGGCCAAAGGCCGAACCAGGGGCTTAGCCCAAACTTTATTAGAACTTTCGCGGCGCGGCATAGCCGCGCCTCACATCAGGCGGCGAAGCCGCAGCCGAGAACCCAAATGGATTTCGTGCAAAGCCAGTTCTATTCACTGGTAACTAGATCATTCGCGCGATAGGACCGTTTCTGCGGTTCAGCCTGGCCGAGGAGTGATAGTCCAACAATCACGGCGCCCAGGACGATGTAAAGTAATCCGAGCCCACGAAACTCCCCGGCACCGATGATCCGTCCAACACTGCTCGCGAGAATTCCGCCCTCTACCATCAACGGATTGAACACGTAATCCGCCAGTGGTCCGGCAATGAGGTACGCGAAAGGCATAGTGGCGAACGAAACGGTGGTCAGAGTCGCATGCATTCTTCCCTGTAAATCGGCTGGCACTCGTGTCTGGAGAATAGTTTGAATTCCGCTGCTAACAACCGGCATCGTGAGTGAATAGAGAAACGTTGCGATTGCGATCAGCGTAAGCATTGGCCGGCTGCCGGCCATCGTCATGCAAAGACCTGCGACCGTCATTACTATCATCACTTCTTTAATACTGGTTGGCCCCTTGCCCGACATCGTGACAGCTAAACCTCCAAGCAACATGCCGATGCCGCCAATAGAGATCACAGTCCCGAGCGCGGAGGCGGATGCAAAGCTGAGAACGAGCGGCTTGAGAAGTATGCCTGCGATGGAAATGACGAATGAGAACAACGCGAAGATGACCACAAGCCTGAGCAGATCTCTCTCGACGCGAAGGAATGACCATGCGTCGTTAATTTCTCGAATGAAAGAGCGAGACTGCTCGAGCTCTTTGTTCTTCTCGGGATGCGGTATGCGAGTGAGTGACAACGCCGGAATTGCAGCGACATACATTAAAAGACCGATGAGCAGCAAGACACCAATGTCGTAGTGCAAGACCACTACACCCGCGATCAACGGCGCGAGAATACCTGTGGCGGCATTACTAGACTGGAGTATGCCGTTGGCCCGAACAAAATTTTGCTTACCAACGAGCACGGGAATCGAAGCCAAAACAGCGGGCCACAGTAATGATTGAAAAACCGACGCAAGCGCGATAGAGACGCAGATGTGCCAGACGGCAAGTTGCCCTCTCGAGAACAGGAACAGGCTGGGCGCCATGGCGACTATGGCCCCAAGATTTCCGAGCATGATTGCCCGTCGTGGTCCATGTCGATCCACCATGGCCCCTGCAAACAACGACGAGCACGCTCTTGGTATCACCGAACTCATCCCCACCAGGGCCAGGGCAGTGACGGATGCGGTCGTCCGGAAGGCCCAGACACTGATGCCGAAGTTCATCAGGCCTCCTGCCAACGCCGCCACACACTGGCTGAACCAGACTGGGTGAAAACGAGAAATGCCTCGGTTCTCATTTGCGTTTGGATCTATCATTCCTTTCCTACTTTCATTCTTATCCACACGCTGAAGAACCTCAGGCAAACGTCACCATTTCATGGATATTGCCGCGGATCGGGCTACGCTTAAACTTGCGATCCTGCCGGTTGATGAGCATCGGCAGGCCCTGTTTTGATTGGATCGTAATGCGGACGACTCGATCTATCTGTGCGTTTGGCCGGAGCGCCAATCTGAACCTCTGAATGATCGACGACAACACAATCTTCATCTCCATCATGGCGAACCGGCTGCCGAGGCAGAAGTGCGAGCCTGCGCCGAATGGAAGGTACTCGTATTGTGACGGGCGTATCTTTTCCCAGCGCTCAGGCAGATAGCGCAAAGGCTCGGAGTAAATGTCAGGCATTCGGTGCGTTACGTATGGGCTGAAGATAATTCTGCATCCCGCGGGCAGGTTCAAAGGCCCGAGTTGGCACGCACTGGCCGCATAGCGGCGAGCGAAGGCAAACGGAGGTAGTAGACGCAGAGACTCTTTAATAGCACGCTCGAGCAGCGGCAAACGTCCAAGCTGATCGAAATTGGGTGCGTCGCCGTGCAGAACGCTATCCATTTCATCCAACACATCAGCGTGTACCCTTGGGTGTTGCACAATCAGAAAGAGCGCCCAGGTAATCCCGCCAATCGGGTTATCCAGGTTCATCAACTGAAACGATTCGCCAATGAGATCGTCCTCAGTCATGCCAACACCGTTCTCATCTTTCGCGTCAGCTACCATTGCGAGCATGCAGTCACGCCCACGAGATCGCTGGATCAAGCCTCTCGTTAATGTCACGAGCTCGTCAGCGATTTCCAGCATTTTTCGATAGGAACTTCCGGGCAAGTTAAATGGGAAGAACAAGGTTGTGAGTCTGGCGCCGGTCAAGAGGAGTTTACTACGCAATTCATCAAGTGCTCGTGCTATTTCCGGATCTTGAACGCCGAAGACTGCGTTCATTGAGATCGTTATCACCAGGCGCCGGATCTGTTTGTACAGGTCTATTTCCTGTCCTTCCTTCCAGTTGTCCAACATGTCGCGCGTCCGCAGCACCATGCTTTCCCGCCAGCTTTCCACGAGTTTCGGGTTGAAGGCTGTGCGCATGATCCGGCGCGCGCTTTTGTACTCTTCGCCATTCTTCCTCAAGAGACCGGAGCTAAGGAGATTCAGGGCTGGAGGAAGCGACCGCAGCCCGAGTGGTTTTTGCGCCCAATCAAATTGATCCGCGTCACAGACCTGTTCGTTGAGACTCGGCAAAAAATTGAAAACGAAGACGGGCTTGTCTC
>JAICGZ010000152.1 GCA_025922875.1 Pyrinomonadaceae bacterium | reverse complement strand
ACGGTCAAATGAAGACCTGCACGGTAACGAACGACGATCAGCCAGGTAAGTTGATCGTCATCAAGCATGTCATCAACGACAACGGCGGCACGGCTACAGCCGCGGACTTCACGCTCGACTCAGGTGGCGCTAACGATTCACCTGACAACTTCCCCGGCGCTGAAGCACCAGGCACTGAAGTAACACTCGACGCCGGCGCTTACAACGTCACCGAGAATGGACCATCAGGTTACACCGCCAGCTTCTCAACTGACTGTTCAGGCTCCATCGCCAACGGCGAAACCAAGACCTGCACAGTCACCAACGACGACCAGGCAGCAAAACTGATCGTCATCAAACACGTCATTAACGACAACGGCGGTACAGCTACCGCCGCGAACTTCACGCTCGATTCCGGTGGATCTAACGATTCACCCGACAACTTCCCCGGCGCAGAGGCTCCGGGCACTGAAGTAACACTCGACGCCGGCGCTTACAACGTCACCGAGAGTGGACCAACAGGCTACGCCGCCAGCTTCTCAGCGTACTGTTCCGGCTCCATTGCCAACGGACAGACGAAGACCTGCACCGTCACCAACGACGACATCTCGCCGACATTGCGAGTTGTAAAAGTGCTTCTCCCCGCTACCGATAGCGGTCTCTTCAATCTGAGAATTGACGGAGCCACAGCGGGAACGGGCGCAAACGTTACCGACGCCGGCACTACGGGGTTTGTACCAGTGAATGCGGGCAACCACGTTGTTAGTGAAACGGCCGGCGCTGGAACAAATCTTTCGGATTACGTCACCGCCATCGGTGGCGACTGCGCAGCCAATGGCGCCGTGTCATTAGCTCTGGCAGAAAACAAAACCTGTGTCATCACAAACACGAAGAAAGGTATGGCCCAGATCGTCAAGACCGTGAGCGGACTGCCACCCTCGGCCGGTCAGAGCTTTACCTTCCAGCTCCGGCAAGGCGCTTCGACGTCGTCCGAGGGGAGTGTAATAGAGACGGGCGCTACCGACGCCAGCGGTAATCTGAACTTCACCACGAAGCTTATTCCTGGTGAAACGTATCAAGTGTGCGAGTGGGTGTTTCCGGGATGGAACACGAACCTTGCTGGTGACGGACCGCTATTTGTTCCTAACAGCATCATCCCGCCGGCACTTCCAAACCCGAACGTCAATAATCTGACTGTCTGCGCGGATTTCACCGTGCAGCCGGGCCAGACAAGAACGTTCACCGTCGACAATTCGCCGCCGCCTGGTGGACGCGCGTTGACAATCGGGTTCTGGAAGAACTGGGCGTCCTGCTCAAACTCCAACGGCAAGGGTCAGAAGGCTATGCTCGATCTGGCGCTTGGAATTGCCAGTGCAAACACAACGAACCCACCAGGTGGGCTAGTCGCATCTGCTCAAAACCCAGGCACCCTGTGGCCCAACTATGCGGCGACCTGGTACCTGGTCTTGAAGGGCAATCCGGCAAGTACTGCGGACTACATCCGGCCGGCGCCGGATTGCGAGAAAGCCGTAAACTTGCTCAACAAGTCGAGCATCGACGGCAAGAAGAAGATGGCGAGCGATCCGCTCTTCAATATGACTGCCCAACTGATAGCTGCCCAACTGAATCGCTTCATGGGCGCGGGTATCAACGGCACAACGATCATGAATATCGATCGCGCTGTGCTACTGAACGGCAAGTACAAATTCAACGGACTCACGTATAGTCCCAAGCTGACGACCGCAGACACGAATATCGCTAACTGTCTGGCGATTCAGCTCGACAAATACAACAATGGCAATGCGGTGAGTTTGTGTCCGTAGCCGCGTAAACAACAAACACTCAAAAGGCCGCTGGAAGCAATTCCGGCGGCCTTCTTTTTCATACCTGCGCGCGTGTTCACTTCCTGCTGGGCTTAGGATCGTTCGAGACTGTTTTTAAGTACTCGTAAATCTCGTTCCACGGATGACGAGCAATCGTGCGGCTGTCGATTCGCGTCGGCGGAACGTTCTTTCCTGCCTGTTTCTTACCAATAACCGTCGCGGTTTTGTAATCGATGACCCCGATGTCGCAGATCACATACTCGTAGAACTTCATCTCCTCTCGATTGCTATTGAAATCCTGATAGAGCGCTTCGTCTTTTTTGGTAGCACAGTCGATCTTAATGAGTGTCTCTATTTCATCGGGAGTCTTGGCGTAAAGATCCGCCGGCAGAAAGTTGTTGAAGGTTTCGACCGTAATCGTCGGGGTGGTATCGAAGGTCGCGCCATCTTCCGAAAAACGATCGATCGTAACGTCACCGTCGGTGTTTCTGACGATCGCGATCTTGCCTTTTATCTTCGGCGTCTTGCTCAACTTTTCCGTGGTAACCAATTTCGACAATTCTTCCTTCCTGGCGACCATCGCCGCGAACTCCTTCGGAGGCTCAGGTTGAGTAGCCTGGGTTGCCGAACGACGTGAACAGCTAATTAAAAACAGCAATGTAAATAGACATAGAGTGGCCGCAAAAATTTTTCGTCTATCCATAATTCTCCAGTTTGTTGAGTTGGGAATTGCGGATCCACTCTTACACGAGCGCGGAAAGATTGTCGAGATTTTGTTTTTTTACGCGAAGCGAGCGTTAGTTTCCCCCGCCCTTCACAACGTACTCCAACATGTAACGTCGCAGCTTGTCGCGATTCTGTTTGAGGTACGCAGGGTAGTCCTGGACGATGCCTTCGTCGGGCCGGGCGATAAGAATGTACGACTCGAGCAGACCCTGCTCGTCCAGCTTCTTTAGTCGCGCAAGCGACGGGCCTAGTTTCGCTTTTTTGTCAGAAGTTGCTACCGAGACCACGGTGCGCAACGCGTCTACCTCTTCCGCCAGACTATGCCGATAGGCTTTCTCATTCGGGAACATCTTGGCGAACTTTTCTTTTCTCCAAGTCGAACGCGCGCCGCCGTAAGCGATCCACGCGAATCCGCCATCGTCTTTACCGCCGCCCAGCAATGCATTGGCGTCGAGGTTGATCTTCGCATCACCTTTTTCGTCAAACGTAACATTCGTAGGAATCTCGATGTCGGGATGTGCGAGCTGCGTCTGTGTTGCCTGGGCCCACTGGATCAGACCACCGCGTGCGAAACGGTTGTATGGCTCAACGATGAAGGCTTCGATATAACGGTCGCGGGCCGCGTCTGTCTTGCGTTGCTTCATCAATGGCGTTGCCGAATAACGATACGCAGTCTCTTTATCCGGATCGATGGCAATTGCTTTCTGATACCAGACCTCGGCCTTTTCGTAATCCTGTTTTTGTAAGTAAATGTCGCCGGAAAAGAGTGCGGCGTGATAAAGCTTTGGTTCGAGGTTGAGCGCCTCCTGGTATTTCTTCAGCGCTTCGTCAGCCTTGCCCTGGGTGAAGAGGGCCTCGCCTTCTTCCATCAACTTGTTCGCCTCGGGATTCGACGAAAACCCGGGTGCCTCAGATCCGTCTTCCGGCAAACTCATTATCAGTGCGTCAAGTTTCGGCTCGTTGAAGTTCAACGCCTTCGCTTTCACAAACGCATTGCGGGCGCGAACACGAAGCGCTTTGCGAGCGGCAGCGTCCTGCGTGTTTTTCGACTGACCGAGCAAGGCGAAAGCCAGGTAAAACTGCGTCTCACCGTCGTTTGGCTCAAGCGCCGCGATCTTCTCGAGTAGCGGAAGTGCGTCGGTGTACTTCGTTTGTTTCAATAGCTCGCTCGCCTGGCGTTTCAGGTCGGAAACGTTCTCTGTTTGCGCCTGGATTGGGACGGCCAGTGAAACGACGAGCAAAACGAAGAATGTAATGAGCAATTTGCGGTGAGACATGGATCAGGCCTCCTGTCGAATTGAGTTCCGGGCGTAGATCGAGAGCTAGAATAAGCCCGTGGCGTGGTTTATCACAACGAGTTAAGGCGGCGGCGGTAGTTATTGACAGCGATTCTCGCGACGCCGTAACTTAACGCATGACTCTTTTCCCTGATACCGCTGTAAAACACCTTACGATGCGGGAGCTCGAAGCTGCGTTGGACCATCTGCGCGACGCGCCGAAGGACAATGGCGTGATTGAGTTGATCGTGCGGCGTCCACGAACGGACCACCGTGAAGTGCTGGAGATCGCGGAAGTCGATCCGGTCAAAGGTTTGATTGGCGACAACTGGTGTGTACGTCCGAGCTCGAGAACTCCCGATCGCTCGCCTCATCCTGAAATGCAGATCAACATCATGAACTCACGCGTGGCGACGTTGGTCGCACAGCAGAAAGAACGCTGGCCGCTCGCCGGCGATCAGTTCTACATCGACATGGATCTCAGCAAGGAGAACCTGCCGGCAGGAGCGCAGATAGCCATCGGGACTGCAGTGCTCGAAGTCAGCCCACTGCCGCACACAGGATGTAACAAGTTCGTCGCTCGCTTCGGACTTGAGGCGATGCAGTTTGTTAACTCGCCAGTTGGGAAACAGCTTTGCCTGCGAGGAATCAACGCTCGTGTCATCAAAGGCGGTGTGATCCGCGTCGGTGAGACCGCACGCAAACTCTAAGAAATTCTAAACCCGAAGTCCTCTTTTCCGTCGGCGTACCGCAAGCGCGAGACACGTGTAATTCTCAACCCCAAACACAGGAACAGGTGCAGTAGCTTTGGAGGTTCTAGGCTTTTGTTCCCTCCAGCACTTGCACCTGTTCTGCCTGCTGCCCTGCTACGCAGCAAACTTCGATCAAGCAGCTCGCTGCCGCGCGTAACGCTTCTCCGCAAACTCCTCGATCATCTTCTGATTGAACGCTGGTATGTCTGCCGGTTTCCGGCTAGTCACCAGCCCGTGGTCCACCACCACTTCACGATCCACCCAATCCGCACCCGCATTGATTAGATCCGTCTTCAATGAAGGCCACGAAGTAATCCGTCGTCCCTTAATCACTTCCGTTTCGATCAAAGTCCAGGGAGCGTGACAGATCGCTGCCACCGGTTTGCCCGCCGCAAAAAATCCGTCGACGAACTCAACCGCCCGAGTTAGCCCTCTCAGCTGATCAGGATTTCTCACGCCCCCTGGGAGCAACAACGCATCGTAATCATCAGAACGCGCACGTTTCAATGGCATATCAACATTAAATAAGTCCGCTTTTTCGTCGTGATTCCAACCCTGCACTTGTTTCTCAGCCGGCGAAACAATCTCAATCTTCGCTCCCGCCGCTTCCAACGCCTTTCGCGGCTCCGTCAGTTCAACCTGCTCAAAACCGTCGGCAACCAGTATCGCCACCTTCTTCCCTTCAAGCCTCTTCTCCATGCGGGTTCCTTCCTCCTTGTTCTCCCCAAAAACTCTCCACCGCGTTCGGCCCTCTCTTCCGGAGACTCGAAATCGTGATGGCAAGGTGTCTTGAGGCAATAGCGGTGCCGCCGCGTCATGGGTGACGCGACCGTATGTATTGCAGCGTACACAGGCGGGAGAGTGAGGACGACTTCACTGAACGTAGCAAACTCCGACACCCAGTGTTCGGACTCGCTACTCAGCTCAAACGACTTTGGCCTTCCATGTACCGCGTCGAAATACCAACGCACTCGCCACGGCCAGCGTCGAGAACGCTATAGTGATCGCGACAAACACGCCCCGCGGCCCCCACCCCAAATGCACGCTGAGCACGTACGCGAGCGGAATCTCCCAAAGCCAGAAGACGAAGAGATTGAGAATGGTCGGCGTCCAGGTGTCGCCCGCGCCGTTGAACGATTGCCCGAGCACCATGCCGTACGCATAAAACAGGAACCCGTACGCAACGATGCGCAAACAATCGACGCCGTATCGCGCAACCTCCGGATCTGAGGTGTAAAACGAGATGATTTGTGGTGCGAACAACACAAACAGAAGCCCGACGACGCCGAGGAAGATCATGTTGTAAAAACCAGCCCGCCAAACAGCGCGTTCGGCGCGATCCGGATCCTTCGCGCCAAGCGCCTGACCGACCATCGTCGCCGCCGCGTTCGCCATGCCCCACGACGGCAACAGCGCAAACAGGATCACTCGAATACCGAACGTGTACCCGGCGACAGCATTACTGCCGAAGCTGGAGATGATTCGCACCAGACCGATCCAGCTCGCCATCCCGATAAAGACCTGGAATGTCGCGGTTGCGGAGAGGCGGATGAGTCGCGCCATGATCACGGGTTCGATACGAAGGTGCTGGCGGCTGATCTCAAACCGTCCACCTCCACGAAACAACTTGATCAGCGCGATCAAGGCGCCTGTGCCGCGTCCAATGTTAGTGGCGACGGCGGCGCCGACGATTCCGAGTTTCGGAAATGGTCCCAGTCCGAAGATCAAACAGGGACCCAACGCGATGTTGATCCAGTTTGCTATCCACAATGTGCGCATCGCGACAGCCGCATCGCCTGCGCCACGAAAGATGGCGTTGACCATGAACAGCATGACCACCGTGAAGTTGCAAGCGAGCATTACGCGTGTGAATCCGACGCCGTGTTCGATCACCCACGGCGATCCGCCCATCATCGTCAGTAGACGCGGAGCCAGCGGCGTGGCGATGATGCCGATTAAGACGGAGATGAGCAGTGCGAGAACAATCGCCTGCACTGCTGCGCGGGCGGCGCCGTCGGGGTTTTGTTCACCGATGCGTCGCGCAACCATCGCCATTGCGCCGATGCTCAAGCCGATCGCGAGGGCGTAGATGATGGTGAGAAGAGACTCAGTGAGACCGACCGTTGCGGCGGCGTCGGTTCCGAGGTGCGACACCCAGAAGATGTCGACCACCGCGAACACACTCTCCATGACCATTTCCAGCACCATCGGAATGGCTAACAGGAGAATCGCGCGTCCGATCGGACCCGTCGTATAGTTGCGATGCGAGCCACGAACTGATTCTTTTATATCAGCCCACAGCCCCTGCGAGACTTCCGGTGCGACGGTGAGTTCGTTCGCTGAGTCAGACATGAATTTTTGTTGTTCTAGCGCGCCGGGTGGCGCGTCTAGGTTCTACCGAAGTCGTCTTCGAGACGCACTATGTCGTCTTCACCTAAATAATCGCCTCGTTGAACTTCGATGAAAATGAGATCTTCGTCGCCGGGATTTTCTACCCGGTGCGCTGAACCGATGGGAATATCAATCGCTTCACCGTTGTTGACCGTGACTTCGCGACCGTCGAGCGTCACTTTGGCGGTTCCTTCAACCACAAACCAGTGCTCCGCGCGTTGCGCGTGTTTCTGGTAACTGAGTCTTTTTCCGGGCAATACTTCGATTCGCTTGACCTTGAACGTGCGTCCTTCTTCGAGCACCGTGTAACTGCCCCATGGTCGCTGATCGAATTCTCTCACTCAGTTTGGTCCTCCGATAAAAGAGTAATCCGTGTTCCCTACATTTGCAGGAAACACGGATAACACGAAAGACCGAATTATTGCACGTCGATGACGCTTTAGGAACCGGGTCTCAACGTCAGGAACGTCACTGCACTGCGTCTCTTAACGAGCAGGAGCGCGGGACGTGAACCCGACTGTTGAATCGCCGCAGTGAAGTCCGCAACGTTTCGCACCGGCCGACGATTAACTTCCTGAATCAGGTCGCCCTGTCGAATACCCGCTGTCGCAGCGCTGCCGTTCGGATCGACTCGCGTGACCAGGAGACCCTGATCCTGCCCGTCGAGACCGTATTGCTCGGCGAGGTTCGGCGTGAACACCTGCAACGAGAGACCGTAGCGCTCGTTACCTGTGGATCCACCGTTGCTGCTCGTCTCCTCGCCTTCACGCGGACGCGGCGGCAACTCCGCCAGCGCGACCGAAACGTTCTGATCGCGTCCGTCGCGTTGCAGCGTCACGGTCGCATTCGATCCGGGCGCCAAACCAGCAACTGTGTTACGCAGACCGTTCGGATCATTAACCGGAGTGTTGTTGACCGCGGTGATCACGTCACCACGTTTAATACCCGCCTTGTCAGCCGGACCACCCGCCGTGACGTTCGTCACGATCGCACCACGCGCTGCCGGAAGACTCATGCTGGCAGCCAGGTCAGCGTCAACCGGCTGAATCGTCACGCCAAGCATGCCGCGCCGCACCTTGCCGGTCTTCATTAACTGGTCCATCACCGCCTTCGCCATGTTCGACGGAATCGCAAAACCGATTCCGATGTTGCCGCCCGATGGCGAAAGGATCTGCGAGTTGATACCGATCACCTCGCCAGTGGTGTTGACCAGCGCGCCGCCCGAGTTACCGCGGTTGATCGCAGCGTCCGTCTGGAGGAAATCTTCAAAACTTCCGTCACTCAAACCGGTCGCGCGTCCTTTTGCGCTCACGATACCCGACGTCACTGTCTGTCCGATTCCCAACGGATTGCCGAGAGCCAACACAACGTCGCCCACGCGCACCTTGTCCGAATCGCCGAGCGAAACGGTCGGCAAGCCGGTCGCTTCCACTTTTAGCACCGCGAGATCACTCGGCGGATCCGATCCCACCACTTTGGCCGAAAACGTGCGGTTGTCTGTCAGTTCGACTTTGACGTCGATCGCACCATCGACGACGTGATGGTTCGTCAGAATGTAACCGTTGGCATTAACTATGACGCCCGAGCCAACACCCTGCACCTGGCGGGGATTTTGCTGTGGCATGCGATCGCCAAAAAAGTCCCGAAACCGCGGGTCGTCCATAAAGGGAAACTGCTGAGCCGGACGCGATCGCTCCGTCGAACGGATGGTCACGACAGCGGGCGAAACACGACTCACCAGGTCAGCATAAGAATCCTGTACAGCGACCGGCGCCGCGTTGGAAGCCGCCGGTTGCGAGGGCTGATCGGACGCTAAACTCAGCGTCCGCCCCTGACCGCTGCACGCACTAAACGAAAAAACAATCAGAACCAAACTTAAAAAGATATTTACGCGCGAGCTCGCTCCTCTCATACGTCCCATGCTATTCATTTCTTCTCTCTTTCTAGAATCTCAATTTCTCCGTAAAACGCCCGGCCACGATTAGGCCACTCCGACTCACCGCCGGCGAAAACTCCGTACTGTTTCGAAGAGGTTTTCAACCCGTGGGTGAGACCGCAAAATACTTTCCTTGGATTCAACGAAGGTCTTTTCGGTTTCCTGATGTGTTATACTCCGCCGGTCAAAAATCCAGCAAATCCTTGGATTCTTTGTTCAATACGAATGCCGACCAATTCTTGAGTTACAGCCAAACGCCGTACGTCCCCCTGTTTGTCCAACCCAAACACGGCACCAGCTTCGAGGATAGTTCCGAATGCATGGGGTAGAGATTTCAACCAAACGCGAGGACAATTCCGTGCTGATCGTCAACGACGATCCTGATCAGCTCAAACTGATGGGCAGTTTGCTGGCAAAAGCCGGATATTCGGTGGTCACCGCGGTGGACGGCCTTGACGGAATCAATCTCGCCAGACGCGAACGACCCGATGTCGTAATCAGTGACGTCTCGATGCCACGTATGAACGGGCTCGACTTCTGCCGCGAGATGCGCGCCGATACCGAACTCAAAACCGTACCGATTCTCCTCGTCACTGCCCTGCAAAAAGACACCGAAAGCGCCGTCGCCGGGCTGCGCGCGGGCGCGGACGACTATCTGGAATTCCCGTTTGACTCCGCACGTCTCGTGGCGAAAGTCTCTCGACTGCTTGAACGCTCCCGTCTGGAAGCCAGCTACCGAGATGTGGTCGAGCACGCCAGCGACATGATCTTCACTCAGGATCTCGCCGGACGGCTCACGAGCATCAATCTCGCAGGACAAAGGTTTCTCGGACGAGCCGAGGAAGATCTGATTGGCAACTCGTTCTTCGCTGTTTTCGGCATCATTCCGGAAAGCAACGGTTTTGCCGGCAGTCTCAGCCGCCCGCAGGAAGCGAAGGAATTTCGGCACCAGTTTGTCGCGCACTCCGCCGCCGGCGAGGACCGGTGGCTGGATCTCATCGTTTCGCCCATCCGCGACCGCCTGGACGAAACCGTCGGCTTTCGCGGTCTCGCGCGCGACATCACCGAGCGAAAACAGGTTGAAGAAGCACTCCGCGACTCGGAAGAACGTTATCGACTCCTGTTCGAATCAACCCCGCAGCCGATCTGGGTTTACAACGAAGACACGCTCGCTTTTCTCGCCGTCAACGAAGCCGCGACCCGCACTTATGGCTACACCCGCGACGAGTTTCTTTCGATGACCATCAACGATCTTCGCGCGCACGAAGACATTCCGACGTTGATGATTAAAAACATCTCCGACGCGGATGAGCTCGTAATCTCCAGCCCGTGGCGTCACCAAACCCGCGACCATAAGATCATCTACGTGGAGATGAGCTCGCACCCGGTTGTGTTCGACGGGAAGAACAGCAGGCTCGTGATCGTCAACGACGTCACCGAACGAAAACTGCTCGACGAGAAACAACAACGCCTGCACATCTCGCTACAACAGTCGGCGATGGAGTGGCGCCAGACGTTCAACGCGATCGATTTTCCGGTTTTGATCGTCGACCTCAAGGGAGCAATCAAACGTTCCAATCTCGCGGCCGAGCAGATCGTCGGTATCGGAGCCGAAGAGATAATTGGAAAAACGGTCCGCGAGCTCGGCGAACACGAACCATGGAAAAAGGCGACCGCGCTGATCGAGACGATCCGTCACTACCACACGCCGCTGTCCGAAGAGGTGAAAGACGAGGCGAGCGGTAAGACGTGGGCCATCACGCTGTATCACATCAACGAATTCGGATCGGTTGGCGAGCGCGCGATCCTGATCGCGCAAGACATCACGAAGCGCGCGGAGTTGGAAGCATCACTGCGCCAGAGCGAGATGATGTCGCTGCTCGGTTCGCTCGTCGCCGGTGTGGCCCACGAGGTCCGGAATCCGTTGTTTGGTATCTCGTCAATTCTCGACGCGTTTGAAACGCGGTTCAGCGATCGCACCGAATACCTGCGCTACACGAATGTTCTGCGCGACGAAATCGGGCGTCTGACGGTGCTGATGGAAGAGCTGCTCGAATACGGCAAGCCGTTCCGCGGCGACCTTTACCTGGTTTCAATGGAAGAGATGATTGGGAGATCGGTGCGCGCGTGTTTGCCCGCCGCGGAAGTGGCCCAGGTGAACCTGAACAGCGACGTCGAAGACTCGTTGCCGAAGATCCGGATCGATCGCCGGAGGCTATCGAAAGTCTTCGTAAACCTGATAGAAAACGCGATTCAGCATTCGCCCGCAGGAACGACGGTCACCGTCGAAGCGTGCAAGATAACCGACGCAGGAAACGAATGGCTCCAGTGCGCGATTCGCGATGCTGGACCAGGAATTCTCGCCGAAGACATGCCCAAGATTTTCGAACCTTTCTTTTCGAAGCGACGTGGCGGAACGGGGCTGGGCCTCGCCATCGCGCATCGCATCATGCAGGAACACGGAGGAAAACTCATCGCCGGTAATAATCCCAACGGCGGAGCTTGTATGATAGCCCGCTTCCCGATACCGGCTGAGGGAGATAGCTAAATGTCCAGGAACAAGGTTTTGGTTGTCGACGATGAGTCAGGCGTGAGATTTGGTATTCGTGATTTCCTCGAACAACACGGATACGAGATCGAAGAAGCCGAAAGCTGCCAGGATGCCCAGCATCTCTTTCGCACCTCGCGTCCGGACATAGTCATCGCCGACTACATGCTGCCCGACGGCACCGCACTCGATCTCCTGCCGCGGCTGAAAGAGATCGACGCGCAGATTCCGCTGTTGGTCCTGACGGCGCACGGTTCGATCGATCTCGCGGTCCGCGCGATCAAAGAAGGCGCGGAACAGTTTCTGACAAAGCCACTCGAACTTCCCACTTTGCTCGTAATTCTCCAGCGTCTGCTGCAAAAACAGCGCAATTACCACAAACAGTTGGCCAGCAAATCTCGTCAGGTGCGTCAGGCGATCGACCCGTTTATCGGCACCAGCCCCGCGATTCGCGCGCTTGCCGACCAGGCGAAGAAGATCCTTTCGACCGAGAGCCCGGTCCTGATTCTGGGCGAAACCGGCACCGGCAAAGGCGTGCTCGCTCGCTGGCTTCACGACAACAGCCCGCGCGCTGAAGAAGCATTTGTCGATCTGAATTGCGCGGGGCTTTCTCGCGAATTACTGGAAACGGAATTGTTCGGTCATGAGAAAGGCGCGTTCACCAGTGCAACCGCTTCGAAGCAGGGACTGTTCGAAGTGGCCCATCGCGGCACGATCTTTCTCGACGAAGTTGGCGACGTCGATTTGCAGATTCAACCCAAACTGCTGAAGGTGCTCGAGGAAAAACGTTTTCGCCGCGTTGGCGACGTCCGTGATCGACAAGTCGACGTGCGGCTGATCGCCGCCACGCATCAGGACATAGGCCAACTGGTCCGCGATAAACAATTCCGCGACGATCTCTATTTTCGCATCAGCACCATTCCGCTTTCGTTTCCCGCCCTGCGCGAGCGAACCGAAGACATTCCGACAATGGCCCAGTACCTTTTGGACAAAGTCGCCGCCGACCTGGGCCGCGGAGAACTGCGTCTGGACGAGAGCACGATGCACGCACTTCAGGCGTACTCCTGGCCCGGCAACATTCGTGAACTGCGTAATGTTATCGAACGAGCAGTGTTGTTGAGTGACCAAAAAAAGATCACTCTCAACGACCTTCATTTCGATGGTCATGCCCGAGTGGGAACTCCTTTCCTCGATACCCGTCTGACCCTGGTCGAATTGGAAAAGCAGCACATTGAACGGGTACTCAATGAGGAACGGGGACGCGTGGAAAAGGCTGCCAAGAGGCTGGGGATCCCGAGAAGTTCGCTTTACCAGAAGATCAAGAAGCACCAGATCGTGCCGTCCAAAGTCTAGACTCCCCGTCTGAGGTTTGGACAGACCACGATCATCTGGACAAATCGAGACACATCTAGTAAGTTCTCCCCCTCCAAAAAATCAGAGAATTTGGGCCACGTGGTACCAGTCGGGATTACAAGCCGAACTTGGCCCATATTTTGCTTAGCATTGGGCACGTGCCAATGCGATTTGTACTCTCGACCCGACCGAGAGCTGTCCTGGCTGGTAAAGTCCGAGCGCGCACTTGCCCCGCTGCGCTCTTCCCAAACCAAGCCTTCACGCACACAACTCCCTCCGCAAGATCTCGATCTTGCGGGTTTTACGAGTATTCAACATCTTAAGGAGCATGGAAATGCCCACGGTTATGCAGTTCAAAAAGACGATCTTAGCGTTGGCGATTTTTGGAATCGTCGGCGTTTTTTCCAGCACGGCAAAGGCCGACATTGTTGTCGTAACAGGAGTCAACAATCAAGGTACGAGCAACGTGCTGCTCAATCCAGCAACAGATGTCCTCACAGTGACCGGGGTGGTCGGCCAGAACAATCTGGTTGTGAATTTTCAGTCGAGCAGTGGCAGCGGTCTTCTGAATGCAAATCCCTCGGGTCAGGCAACAGTCAGTGGGGGCACTGGCAACACCGCGTTAACGCAACTGACGTTCGGATTAGCTAACAACGATCCGTTTACTCGAGCAGTCTTCAATATCAATGCTGCTACTGATGGTTCCGTCGTAATAAACGTCCAGGGAATTAACATTGACGGCGGTTTCTTTGAAGACACGTTCACGGTAGACGCTAATGGCCAAAACTTTTTCACCGTGACGGCCATTAACGGGCAGCTAATCACAAGCATCAGTCTCACGGCAATTAATGGAGCAACGTTCCAGGATGTACGGCAAGTTCGGCTCGGCGGCGGTGAGGTGGTGGAAACACCAGTTCCCGAACCGGCTAGCATGCTGCTCCTGGGTACCGGTTTGCTGGGAGCGGCAGCCGGTCTACGCAAGCGTTTCAGGAAGTAACAAAGCCGCCGGCGGCCTAAGGGCCTCCGTTGGTTTCAAAGAGTCTTTTCTGACTGTGTTACCCACCTGCGATTGCCCCGCAGGTGGTCTAACATCGGCCTACAACCGAGTGCCATGTCCAGAGCAGAGTAACGGTCTGCTCATCTCGTAGTGCGACATGCCGAGTTCGATTGAAGTGCGGCCTTGATCGAATGCGGTATCGAAGAGGGGAATCACACACATGGCACGACTAATGAAAACAACGCTGATGACTGTGCTGCTCGCCGGCCTCATGGCAATCGGGGCTTCGACGGCGAATGCAGACCCAGTCACTTTCACTACGTCAGGTACCTTTACCTGCGGAGGTTGCTCCGGCAGTGGTACCAACTCAGTGACGTTCTTGGGTGGAATGGGCAATGCGTTGATGATCACGTTTACCGGTCTGGGATCCACCAGCTTGAACACACCGACAGGTTCGAGTCTGGGAAACTTCCAAACCTTCGTTAGTGGTAGCGGGTCAATCGCCGCCTCAGGCACTTTCACTCTCACCATCACTCAAACAGTCCCGGTTGCCGGAAGTGACAGCTTTTCCGCCACTTTCACGGGCCTGTTCTCCGCCTCAAACTCAGGTTCCGGTGTAGTCAATTTCACCGTGACCTCAGTGACGATCGGAGGGATCACGTATTCGATTACCAACAATCCGTTGAACCTGGTACCACCAGCTTCAAATAACGGAATAACGACTGTTCAAGGACAAATCACCGGCAGCGCGGTTCCTGAACCTGCCAGCATGTTGCTCCTTGGAACGGGTCTTGTTGGTATCGCGGGCGCGGTCAGAAAACGATTCATGTCCCGCGCGGAATAACGAGATCCGGGAGTGACAAAGGGAGATTTCAAGAATGTACGCTGAACCAATGATCCTCCCCTTGGATTCGAATGGACGGATTTATGCGCTCCAGGATGAAAAGGGGAACACGATCGGCACCGGGACACGGGAGGTTTGTGAGGTGTTGCTTTACATCATCACCAAGCCAGCCTCGCCGAGTATTTCGGGCCGAATAAACGGCTCCGCTCCGCATAGAGGTAACGTGCGAGCGGCCATCGCGATTTAGCTTTCGAGTCAGCCAGCAGTGGTCCCCCACTGCTGATCGACTTCATCGTTGTCGGTGCGGAGGAACGATGAGTTTTACGGGAGCTGAAAAACTGAACGACACGGGCTGCTGGCTAGCTGCAGCACACTGCGCTGTGCGCAGCTTCCGGGCAGTTTGTCTGACGGAAGTTCCCCCGGAAACAGGCGTGTCTACCAGACGCGCGCTGTCATCAACCCTCGCTGTACTCGGATTTCTTCGGACACCTCGCGTTTATTCAGGTGGGCCTTCCACTGCACTGGCGGGCCTTTGAATACGACTGCTCCGAAGGATTGGTTTACGGTGACGAACAAAGGGTGGGAATTAAGCATTAAAATAGTGTGGTCTGTCTGCCGCAGCGGATAGATTGCTGGAACGGGTGTAGCGAGCGACTTTTCAGTTTCTACGACGGCTGATAGTTCCCTTACGCCCAGACACGTCTGCCCCATTTTTTGTGAGTGCCGTGAAGCAAAATCGTTTTGGAACTCTGAAAAAAGTCTCGGGTAGGTTAAGACAGATGTGGT
>JAICGZ010000151.1 GCA_025922875.1 Pyrinomonadaceae bacterium | reverse complement strand
GCAACGATCATCAATACCTATCCCGATTCTCCTTTTCTTGCGCTCGCAAAACTCGCAATCGCCGATTCCTTCTTTCTCGAGGGCACCACGAGCGCACTGATCCAGGCTGCACAGGCTTACCAGGATTGGCTCACGTTCTTCCCGACTGATCCACTCGCCGACGATGCGAGTTTGAAAGTCGCCGAAGCGGAGATGAGACAGATGGGTCTCTCCGACCGCGACATCTCGCACGCACGCAAAGCCGAGCAGCGACTCAAGGTTCTTTTGCAGCAGTATCCAAAGAGTTCGCTTCGCTCGACAGTCGAGGCGCGTCTCGCTGAAGTGCAGGAAAACCTCGCGATGCACAATCTCCAGATCGCGCGGTTTTATTACGACGTGAAGTACTCGACTGGAAAGGGCGGACTGAAAGGCTCGCAGTCGCGTTTGAAAGAGATTGTCGATAAGTATCCGTGTTTCTCGTACAACGACGAAGTCTTCTATCGTCTGGCTTCAACCTACCAGGCTGAAGAAGAACCGGACGAAGCCGCGCGGTATTACCAGAAGCTTATTCAGGAGTTTCCGGAAAGCGAGTATAACGAGAAGGCGCGAGAGCAGTTGAATATCATCGGTGCGCCGATTCCTGAAAAGTCAACACCGAATCCGTGCTCGAAGCGCCAGCCGCAAAGCTTCATGGGCAACTTGATGCAACAGGTGTCTGGCAGGGCGGATGTGACTGTCAACAAGAACGGCATTCTCATCAGCAAGGACGGTAAAGAAGGCTCTGATTTGATCGACGAGGCGCTGCGGTACAACGGAACGCTTCCGGCTCAGACCACGCCAGAGGCGCCGACACAACGTTCGCCAAAGGCGCCGCCGCCTGACTCCAAGACACGAAACGCAACCAACGGGGCTTCACCTTCAGCAGTGGTTAAACCTTAACTATGGGGCGGTCCTGCGTGGCCGCCCATTTGACTGAAATGGACCCGACCTCCCCAGAGGCTCACGCAGAGTTGGCACGCAGGCACAAAGCCGCCGCGACCACTGTCTTGGGCTTACTAGTAGCTACGATCCTTCTTGCCGTTGTTGCCTTTCTCGCAAGGCCTTACCTGACTGAAAAACCTCCAAATTTACCGCTCGATATGGCTGTGAGACTTATCATTCTGGTCTTTGGTCTTGGGGCTGTTGTTTGGAGACGAACGAAGTTTCAGCCGATGAGGCTTCAGGACATCACGGGTTTGCAGGGAGTTACAGGGTTACTCAGGACCCTGGAGAAGACCACCGTGCAGATCGCATTGCTGGGCGCAGCGATAACTGCTATCGGCTTCATTGCGACGCTGGTCACGGGGAATGATCTCTACACTTACTGGGCTGGCGCGATCGCTATCGTGGTCCTCGTTTACTGCTATCCGACAAAATCTTCCTGGGTTCGCGCCCTCGCTCGCTTCACCCAACCCAATCCTGAACAATCCTGAACAATCCTGTAAATCCTGTTAACTTTTTGACCGGATTTACTGGAACTGCAATTTTGTTGATCCATGTTTTTCCAGCTGCTACCTTGGGTCAGGTATGTGGTTTCGCGTCACAGGATTGGCTGTGTGTTTACTCGCCGTGGCGATGTCAGTCTCTGCTCAAGAGACGAAGCCGCAGCCTGTCGCCAGGCTCATCACTTCCATAACTCCGGGTCCAACGCTACCTGCTCCCTCCGCTCTCGTTGAACCGAACGCGATCGAAAGACGCGCTTTCGAGCAAACGAATCTTGTCCGCGTGCAGAATGGCCTCGCTCCGTTTACCTGGGACGCGGACGCATGTCGCATGGCTCGCACTCACTCCGAAAACATGTCGCGTGAAGGATTTTTTTCTCACGTCACACCCGCCGGCTTGCGCTTGCGCGACCGAGCACGCGCCGCCGGCATTTTGCAGTATGCAGTGCTTGGTGAGAACATTGCGTACAATCAGGGCTACGACGATCCGGGAGCATTCGCGGTTGAGAAGTGGATGGAGTCTCCAAAGCACCGCGCAAACATTCTGTCTCCGGAATTTCGCGGAATGGCGATCGGGAGTTTCGTCGCCCCTGACGGCTCGGTTTATCTGACACAGACTTTCATCAAGCGTTGACCACGACCTCTCTAAGTTTTCCTTCCTTCGCCAAAATCAACTGGTATCTGCAAATCCTGGGCAAACGCGCCGATGGTTATCACGAGGTTTTGACCGTTCTGCAAACGGTCTCACTTCACGACGACCTCACCTTCGAGCTCCGCGACGATGGCGAGATCGTTCTGAGTTGCGATGATCCCGAAATACCTCTGGATGCGAGCAATTTAATCGTCAAGGCCGCGCTCGAATTGCAATCGCACCTTAATTGCAAACTCGGGGCTGACATAAAACTGATCAAGAGAATTCCCACCAGGGCTGGTCTGGGCGGAGCTTCGTCAAACGCGGCTGTTACATTGATGGCTCTTAATACTCTTTGGGACACCAGAATCACTGCACCTGATTTGATATCGATTAGCAGCGGTCTTGGTGCTGACGTTCGCTTCTTTCTCGAGGGCGGTCGAGGCATCGCTACAGGTATTGGTGCTGACGTTTCCTGGATCGTTGACGACGCGAGAGAACCCTTGATCATCGTCACTCCCAATGCCCGGGTTTCGACTGCAAACGCTTATGCGTCTCTAAATGCTGGTTCCTTGACAACTTCGAAGTCGGACCCTATTCTTTCAAGTTCCTTAGCGGAGCGGTTTTCCGCCGACAGCAGGCAATGGCCTCTGCGCAATGATTTTGAAAGGGTGATCTTTGAGATTGAGCCTGAGATCGAGCGCGCTAAAATGGCGCTGCTTGAAGCAGGTGCGCGGGGCGCTTTGTTAACTGGAAGCGGTTCGAGCGTGTTTGGTATCTTCGATAACGAGACCGCGAGAGATCGCGCTCTCAACAATCTGAGACGTGAAGTGGGATGGAGAGTTTTCCCGTGCGACACAGTGACACGCGGCGATTTCTTCACAGCAATGAGTTCATCGTGGTTCCGCTTTATACGCTCTCTTAAACTGCAACAAGATACTGGGGCGTAGCCAAGTGGTAAGGCACCGGTCTTTGGAACCGGCATTCGTTGGTTCGAATCCACCCGCCCCAGCCAATTTATTGCCGATTTCCAATTACCAATTGCCGATTTGTTTAGCTTTCCAACATCCTTCAAATTGGCAATTGGAGATCGGCAATCGGAAATGAGCTTATGAGCACAACCGGCGGCATCAAGATCTTTTCCGGAAATGCGAACTCCAAGTTGGCCGAAGAGATATGTCGCCAACTGAGTTGTGACATGGGCAAGGCGTATCCCGAACGTTTTTCTGACGGGGAGTTTAACTTCCAGATCGATGAAAACGTTCGTGGCGGCGACGTTTTCATCGTGCAGCCGACTTCGCCTCCGACCGATGCGCACCTGATGGAGCTGCTGGTGATGCTCGATGCGTTTCGTCGATCGTCAGCAGAGCGCATCACGGCCGTGATTCCGTATTACGGCTACGGCAGGTCTGACAAGAAGGACCGGCCGCGCGTTCCCATTTCGGCGAAGCTCGTAGCGAATTTGATCACGGTCGCGGGCGCGCATCGTCTGTTGACGATGGACCTGCATGCTGCGCAGATCCAGGGGTTCTTTGATATTCCGGTGGACCACCTTTATGCTGCTCCGGTTTTTATTGGTTACTACCAGGAGCATCCGTTGCCGAATTTGACGGTGGTGGCGCCGGACACCGGTGGCGCCGAACGCGCGCGCGCTTACGCCAAACGCCTGGACGCGGAACTGGCTCTTTGTGATAAGCGACGTGAAAAGGCCAACGTTGCCGAAGTGATGAATGTGGTGGGCGACGTTCGTGGCCGCAGTTGTTTGATCGTCGACGATATGTGCGACACGGGTGGTTCGTTGACGAAAGTCGCACGCGCTTTGAAGGAAGCCGGGGCAGAGCGAATACATGCATGCTTCACGCATCCGGTGTTTTCCGGCAAAGCAGTTGAACTGCTTGATAGATCGGATATTGAAAAGATAATCGTTACGAACACGATTCCGCTACGCGATCACGCGTGCGAGCTCGAGAAGATAAAAGTACTAAGTATCGCGCCGCTTCTGGCGAAAGCGATCAAGTCGATCCATGAGGAGACTTCGGTTTCCTCGCTCTTCGTATGAAGGGCAAACACTGATGGCTTAAACGAAGACCATCAGCGACGGGCTGTATTGCCAATTTCCGTTTGCCAATTGCCGATTGAAAAATTGGCAATCGACAATTGGAAATCGGCAATGGCCCGTCGCTGAAAGTTTGTAAGGAGAAATCATGGCGGACAAAAAAGATTTCAGAGTGCAGGCAAAACAGCGTGACGGCCGCGGCAAAAACGATGCGCGCCGCGCGCGGCGCAACGGCATGATCCCAATCACCGTTTATGGCGGAGGCGCGGAGACAGTTGCCGCAGTGGCGCCGTTGAGTGATTTGGCTGCGATTCTGCGCTCTGAAGCAGGACGAAACACGATCTTTACGATCGAGGTCGAGGGTTTGGGCGAGAGTGAGGTCATGTTTCACGATCGCCAGATCGATCCGGTAAGGGGTCGCTTGATTCACGCCGATCTCACGAGGCTGGTTAAAGGACAGAAGATTGACGTGACAGTGCCGCTTCACCTGGTCGGCGAGCCGACCGGTGTGAAAGAAAAGCAGGGCGTGCTGGAACAGATCATCCGTGAAATCGAAATCCGTTGCCAGCCTCGAGAAATTCCTGACTCGCTCGATCTCGATGTTTCTCATCTCGACGTGCACGACTTGTTGCACGTGTCGGATATCAAAGTCGCTGAGGGTGTTGAGATTTTGACAGATCCCGACCAGGTGATAGCGACGGTTGGCATCGTGAAGGAAGAGGTTGCCCCGGTGCCGACGCTTGAAGGTGAAGAGCCTGCCGAACCTGAAGTGATTGGCAAGGGCAAGAAGGAAGAGGAAGGCGAGGAAGCGGAGTAACCGCATTGCCGATTGCCGATTTCCAATTGCCAATTGGATTCGAGAGGCCACAACAAATTGGCAATCGGCAATTGGCAATCGGCAATGTTAATTGTTGGTCTTGGAAATCCCGGCAAAGAGTACGAGTGGTCGCGACACAATCTCGGATTCATGTTGATTGACAAGTTGGCGCATGACGCAGGCATCCTCGTTGGCCGGCGCGAGTGCAGTTCTCTCGTAGGCAGCGGTGAAGTTGAGGGCGCGCGCACGAAACTCGCGAAGCCGCAAACGTTCATGAACTTGAGCGGCCACGCAGTTTCCTGTCTGCTGGCAAAGCTCGAGAGTGAGTCGCCGGTAAAGCAATTGGTAGTGATCTCCGACGACCTGGCTTTGCCGCTCGGAAGAATTCGCATCCGCGAACGCGGCTCGGCCGGCGGACACAACGGGCTCAAGTCGATCATCGCCGCCATCGGTACGACTGAGTTTGTGCGTCTGCGTATCGGAATTCAGCCGGAACATCCGATCTCGGATGCGAAGCGTTTTGTGCTTGACTCGTTTTCACGAACCGAGCGATCAACTATTCAACAGGTGTTAGGGACGAGCGCTGATGCCATACGAACGATCATCAGGGACGGCGCGTTGAAAGCGATGGCAGAGTTTAATTGACAAAGTTCAACGGCGGACTGGAGGTTTGATTTGGATACAAAGAGACAGTACGAAGTGGTCTTCATTGTAGACCCGACAGCGGACGAGGAAGTGTCGAGACTCACCGAGGGTTTCACGCAGATCGTAACCGATCAGGGTGGCGTGGTGACGAAGGCCGAAACCATGGGCAAACGCCCGCTGGCTTACGAAATCCTGCACCACAAAGACGGCACGTTCGTGCTGCTGGAAATCGAAGGGTCGGGCCGTGAGATTGCCGAACTCGAACGCCGCATGCGAGTCAACGATCGCATTCTGCGATACATCACCGTGCGCGTCGATGAAGACCGCCGGCGTGCCAACAAGTTGAAAGAGCGCCGTACACGCAAGGCCGCGAAGCGTCCCGAACGGGGCGGACACGCGCGCCGTGGACCGGCGATGGAGTTTGCCGAGGCGACCAGCGAATAGAATTCGCGACTGGCGAATAGAATTCGATCGACGAGTTAAGAGGATAATTTATGTCAACCAATTATGAAGACCGCCAGCGCGGTGGTGGTGGCTACGACAGTGATGACGATCAGGATCGACGCCCAATGGGCGGACGCGGCGGCGGCCGGCGTATCCACCGGCGACGCGTGTGCCGGTTTTGTATCGACAAGGTAGACCTGATCGACTTCAAGGACGTCAGGTTGTTGCAGAACTACCTTCCCGAACGCGGCAAGATTCTACCGCGACGAATCTCCGGTAACTGTGCGACGCACCAGCGCATGCTGGCCGAAGCGATTAAACGGGCCCGCAACATCGCGCTGCTGCCGTACACGACCGACTAAGGGAGAAGGAAGATGGCACATACGAAAGTACTTTTGCGTGAAGATGTAGATGATCTCGGCGCGCGCGGCGAGATCGTTAGAGTTCGAGCCGGTTACGCTCGCAATTATCTGCTGCCTCGCAACCTCGCGGTTGAGGCAACTGCGGGTAACGTCAAGGGAATTGAGCAGGAACGAGCGGCGCTGTTGAAGAAGGAAGCGAAAGAGCGCGCGACGGCAGAGGCGCAGTCGCAGCAGATGAGTTCGCTCGCGCTGGAGTTCAAAAGGAAAGCCGGAGAACAGGGTGCGCTGTACGGCTCTGTCACTTCAATGGATCTGGCCGAAGCGTTGAAAGAGCGCGGCTACGAGATCGATCGACATCGCATTCATCTGCGCGAGCCTTTGAAGCGCGTGGGTGACTACACAGTTCCGGTCAGGCTGCATCGTGAGGTCACGATTGATCTCAAGGTTAGAGTCGCTCCGGAAGGCGAAGTGATCGTCGGTCACCTGACGCCTGAACAGGAAACAGAACTCGCAAAGCAAGCCGCTACTGAAGAAGAGACCCTGGCGGAGTGAAAATACGATAAAACACCTGGCCTGATGTATAGTCTGGCGCCGCAGGTTTCATAACTTGCGGCGCTTTCCTCTGTGCCATCTCTGTGTCCTCTGTGTCTTTGTGGTTTATTCTTCTCGCAACTATAACCACAAGACACAGAGGACACAGAGATTCCACAGAGAAGAACCGCTCGCGATCCGAAAATCCACATTTCATAATTGATTCATGGCAACTCCTGATCTCATCCGCGACCAGCCTTTCGAACGCGCTCTACCCAATAGTTCCGAAGCCGAGCGCGCGATCCTCGGTGCAATCCTGCTCGACAATGGCTTGATCAGCCAGGCGATCGAACAACTTCGTCCCGAAGATTTTTACGTCCCGTCGCATCGTCGCATTTTCGTTTCGATGATCGCACTGTTCGAGCGCGGTGCCGAGATCAATCCGATTCTGATCGGCGAGGAACTGAAAAAAGAGAACGCGCTGGAAGCCGTCGGCGGGATCAGTTTCATCACTAACCTGACGTATGGGCTGCCTCATTCAACCAACATTGCTCACTACGCCAAAGTTGTTCGCGGCAAGTCGATGCTGCGGCAACTGGTCAAGACTTCCAACAAGATCACGCAGGAAGCACTTGCCGAAGAGGACGAGCCCGAAATAATCCTGGACCACGCCGAGCAGGCGATTTTTCAGCTTGCTGACGAACGCATCCGGCAAGGCTTCGTGCACGTCAGACCGATCGCTGAGCACCTGCTCGAGAAGGTCCAGGAGATGGAAGGTCGAGCGGCTGTCTTGACCGGACTCACCACCGGCTTTCCCGATCTCGACAAGATGACTTCAGGCTTGCAGAGTTCAGATCTGATCATCCTCGCCGCCCGGCCTTCGATGGGAAAAACCAGTTTCGCATTGATGCTGGCTGAGAATGCCGCGATTCACGCGGGTGCTGTCGTCGGTGTGTTTTCGCTCGAGATGTCGAAGGAGTCGCTCGTTATGCGCATGCTCTGTTCGCAAGGCAACATCGATGCGCAGCGCTTTCGCAACGGCTTTCTTTCACGGCTCGAATGGGCGCAGATTGCTAAGTCGCTGGGCATTCTCGCGGACACGAAGATCTTTCTGGATGACACACCGGGACTGACTGTGTTGGAGATGCGCGCGAAGGCGCGACGACTCGCCGCGGAACAGAAGAAGTTGGATCTGATCATTGTCGATTACTTGCAACTGATGTCAGGTTCGGCGAAGCGTGTTGAATCGCGACAGCAGGAGGTATCGCAGATCTCCAGGGAGTTGAAAGGGCTGGCGAAAGAGTTGAATGTGCCGCTCGTTGCGTTATCGCAGCTTTCACGCGCGCCTGAGTCGCGTTCGGATCACCGTCCGCAACTGGCGGACCTGCGTGAATCAGGAGCGCTGGAACAGGATGCGGACGTCGTTGCGTTCATCTTTCGTGAGGAGCAGTACAAATCGCCTGAGGAACGGGAAGCGATGCCGGAAGATCGAAAGAACATCGCTGAATTGATCATCGCCAAGCAGCGCAATGGTCCAACCGGGACGGTCGACTTGCGCTTCACGCCGTCAAGCATGCGTTTCGATAATCTTTACAGAGAATAGCTGGACAGGATTTACAGGATTTTACAGGATGTACAAGATTCTTCGTTAGTCTTGGAAATCCTGTAAATCCTGTCTGAGATTATGGTTCGAACATGCGGGCGTCGATCGGCACGTTGTGGCGGATCTCTGTGAAGGTAAAGCTCAGTGTTAGGTTGGGGAAACTCTGACTGATACTGAACGGGTATTTGACCCCATCGACCTCGCGCCAATCATCGAAGTAAATCTCAACCGGCTCGGACACAGTTCCACGTGTACGAACCGTATTCATGCGAACGGGCAAATACGTTTGCGAATCTAAATAAAGTCTTTCCACAGCTCCGACAGCCGGCTGAAAGTCGACAACGTAAACGTCTCGAAAACCGATTTTGCTCAGGCCCTCCAGAGTCACCTTGGAATAGTTATTCTTCAGTCGCAGGAGGCCATGAAGGTCGGCATCACGTTGCACCGTTACTAACTCCGCGCCTTTGAGTGGACGGAGGCCCTGTTTTGTCCAGGACCATCCGTTGCGTCCATTGAAACCCAATTTGATTGTTCCAATGGGATGGGCCTGCAGTACGCTTAATGTCTTGTTCGGTGCTTGCGCGTAGCTTTCGAAGGCGCCTCCTCTACTCACACCCGCGAGGTCAACCGTGCCCTTGGTTACGCGGCTGGTGACGGCCTGGATCGCCTTTGATCCGCCCATTGCCTCCACATACTTCGCAAGCACTTCATCGAGTGCCGGCAGCGAACCTGACTTCTCAATCGTTCGACCGTCTCTGATCGCGACACCACTCGACTCGCCGCCGAGCATGCTCGAAGTTCCGGTTGCAGCCGGCTCAGCAATCGTGGCGCTATCGATCGGACCCGGATTCGCACGCGTTGCTGCTGAGCCGGAACGTTGGTTTTCGATCTGCTCCAGTAAAGCCGAGTAATGCTTGTTCGAGGGCGCCAGTTGACGGGCCTTTTGGGCCATCTCCAATGCTTCCTCGAGCCGTTCGTTTGCCACTGAATTGACAAGCGCGAGTAAGTAATATGCCGGCGCATAGCCGGGCGCGAGCTTGATGGCACGCAGGAGTTGCTCGCGCATTGCCGCGGCATTCTCACGCGAGTACTCGGTTATGTGCCCGGTTGGAGAAACTCCCTCGCGGCTCAAAACATACGCGTAGAGGTAGTGAGTCATGTAACTCTGCGGAGACGTAGTGGCCTTTTGCAAATACTTCTTCGCCTCGGCATACCGGCGTTGGTGTACGGCAAGCCGGCCCAGCGCTGCGTACGCGGGAGCGAATCCCGGATCGAGTGCGATAGCTTGTTTGAAATAACGTTCGGCTTCGCTCTCGCGGCCCATGTGCAGCAGCAGATCGCCGAGATAATAATTTGCCTCGCCGTCAGAGAGAGACGTGCGTTGCATCGCGGTGTAAGCCGCGTAAGCCTGCGGGTTGTCCACACTCGCAACTCGTTGAGCCGCGAGATTGCCGCGGCGCACGTAAGCGCGTAGCTCCTGCTCCAAAGCCGGCAGGCTCATACCAAACGTGTCTTCAACCGCCTTAGCGGGATCGTCGTAGCGACTTACTTGTTGCAGGAAACGCCTGAATTGTTCCTGTCGGCCACGGTCACCGAGCATCAGGTAATGGACCAGCGCCCACGACTGGCCGTAAAAGATTCCGGTCTTATCCTGCTCGTTGTAGTGTGGCGAGCTAGTGCCGATCGAAAACAGGGTTTGCAGAGGCAACAGTTCCTGCTCGCGCAACAGGTGGAGGTAATGAAAGAGTGGAGCGCCGAGAAGTGCATCGTTGCCGGAGAATTGCAGCGTACCGTAGAGTTCAGCCAAACCTTCGTTCAGCCATAGCGGTGCACCTGGGATGTTGTCTTTTACGTGCAGGTGAACGTACTCGTGAAACGCAGTGCTGTAAGGATCTCTTTCACGTGGATCGAGGGAGAGAGCGATGTAGTTGACGTCGTCGCCGGGTTGAAAGTAACCGGAAATGTTTGCCGGCCGTCCCTGGTAGAGTGGTTTGAACGGCGTGAACGAAGCGTCATCACGAAAAATGATCACAGTTGTCGGCACCGATGACTCGAGCACGTTGCGCGACACGAGACGTGCAAATGCGCTATGAAAGAACTCCAGCCACGCAGCAACCTGGCGTATCTTCTCTGCGTCGGCGTTACCGATGACAAACAGGTTGTTCGTACGAACACTACGCCACGTGTCTCTGGCTTGAGGGACAGCGAGCAGGCGAGGCTGCGCCATCAAGCCGCCAGTTGGAATCGAAAACAGAACGGCGAGAAATAGAGTAACAACAGTCTTCATAGATCCTTTCCTGCCGGGAGATCAGTAAAGGTTTTTAGTTTATAGGTTATTTAGTTCTCAAGGCGCGCCGTTATGACCTTTATGGCCTTCGTTGTTCATGATGAGGATCGATCTCCATTAAATCGAGGGTGAGGCAGTGTAACACAACGCTGCCATTTGGAGACCTCTGTGCGAAACATTCTTCCCACGCAAAGGCGCAAAGGCGCAAAGAAAAACCCTGGAAACGCGGTAGCGCTTTGCGCCTTTGCGCGAGAGTTCTTCTCCTAAAGTTAACTCTTTCTAAGTGGGACGGGGTTGAGAGTGAGCGAGGCGAAGTTTAAGGCGCAGAAAGAGTAGAGTCAACGAAAGGGTTGTACAGTAAACTGAACAGCATGTCTCAGCTTGAGAACCAACAAAACACTCTCGCCCGCCGACCGACCTGGGCGGAGATCGATCTCAACAATCTTGCTTCCAACTTCAACCAGATCAAGCAGCGCGTAAGTCCAGCCGCTCGCGTTATGGCTGTAATTAAGGCAAACGCATACGGGCATGGCGCGGTCGAGTGTGCACGCAGGCTGGTGAATGAAGGCGCGGATTGGTTTGGCGTGGCGCTTCCCGAAGAGGGAATTGAATTGCGTGCTTCCCGAATTTCCCAGCCAGTGCTCTGTCTCGGAGGCTTTTGGCACGGACAGGCCGGCCTTTGCATCCAGCATCGATTAACTCCCGTGGTTTATCGCCTCGACATGATGGAGTCGCTGAACCAGGCAGCTTCGGACGCGGGCATTGTGGCCGACGTTCACGTCAAGGTCGATACCGGAATGGGCCGGCTCGGAATTCGTTTCGATCAGTTAAGTGAATTCGTCGCAGCGCTCCAGCAATTCCGCCACCTTCGCATCGATGGATTGATGAGTCACCTGGCGGCGGCCGACGACGCGACCTGCCAACCCTTGACTCAAGATCAAATCCGTCGTTTCGAGGACTCAGTCGCGACTTTTCGCGATCACGGATATCGCCCGACCTATTTGCATCTCGCAAACTCAGCCGGAATCTTTGGTCATCGTGAAGCCTGGGGAAACATGGTCAGGCCCGGTGGTGTTTTGTATGGTTTGTGGCGCGACGTGCTTCCATCTTCAACCCGGAATGCCGAACTGCGGCCCGTGATGTCGCTGCATTCAAGAATAAGTTTGCTGAAGTGGGTGCCACCGGGAGAGACGATTGGTTATGGTTGCACGTTTGAAGCTTCGCGCAGGAGTTTGATCGCGACCTTACCTATCGGGTATCACGACGGCTACATGCGAGGACTGTCTAATCGTGCTCATGTCATTGTGCGCGGTACGTACGCGCCGGTTGTGGGACGAATATCGATGGACCTGACGTTGATCGACGTAACTAACGTTTCCGGTGTTGAACTAAATGAGCAGGTAACGTTATTAGGCTGGGATCGACAAAACTCCGGCCTAAAAATACCGGCGGAAGATCTGGCGCGGATTTCAGGAACGCTCTCGTACGAAGTGACGTGTGGCGTCGGAGAGCGCGTACCGAGAGTTTATGTTTAGGATCAGGAATTGACTACGCCGCAAAGCGTTTACTACTATTCCACTCCCCGCGAAACCAACCGGCGAATTATAGAAGGAGAGACCCCCTCGAATGACTTACACGGTAAAGCCTGGCGATACGCTCTCAAAAATCGCGATGCGTAATGGCATATCATTGGCCCAGTTGCTGCAAGCGAACCCTCAAATAACAAATCCGAACAATATTAAGGTGGGTGACGCTATCAATGTGCCCAATGCCGAAGTTACGACCGACAACACAAAGCCGCTTCCTTCCAACGTTCCCGGGGCGACCGGCGCAATAGGACAAGCGTTAGCAGATGCACTCGGAGCGCTGTCGGCAAAGTATGAAACAGGTGGCAAAGGCCCAGGAACAGTCTCTACAGGAGCCGGCGATTTCGGCGGTGTCTCCTACGGGTCGTATCAGATGGCCTCGAAGATGGGTGTCCCGACACGCTTTGTGACGCAGCCGGGATTCCCCTGGCTTAAGGACTTCGCGAACCTCGTTGCCGGTACAGCGCAGTTCACGGCAGTCTGGAAACGAATCGCCGCGGAACAACCTGATGCTTTCCAACAAGCGCAGCATGCGTACATCAAGAAGACCCATTACGATCTGCTGGCTGCAAAGATACTCACTGACGATAATGTCGACGTTAACACGCGGAGCCGCGCGTTGCAGGACGTGGTTTGGTCCACTGCCGTGCAGCATGGCGGCGCAACGCCAATCGTCCATCGCGCGTGCGCCACTTTGAGTTGCAAGCAGACTGATCCCGACTATGATAAGCAACTGATTTGCGCCATCTACGCTGAGCGCGGTCGAAGGAAGCCCGATGGCAATCTAGCGTACTTCTCCAAGAGTTCTTCGAGTGTGCAGACGGGCGTCGCTAACAGGTTCAAGAATGAATTGCAGGACGCTCTGGCCATGCTCGCCAAAGAAGTCTAATCAAATTCAAAAAGATGCCAGACGAAACTGAGAAGCTTACCGTTAAAGTCAACGATAAAGAGGCAGTGACTGCGCTGCTTTATTCCGCTGTGAAAAAAATCCGCGCCGGACTAACAGTGCTGTTGGGCCACGGCGCAGGCGCAAACCAGACGAGTGGCTTTATGCGCATGTTTGCAAAGGGACTCGCAGCGCGTGGTCTTGATGTGATGACTTTCAACTTTATCTACATGGAGCAGGAGCGGTCTGTTCCGGATCAGAAACCGAAGTTGGAAGCTTGCTTTCGTGCAGTCATCGACACGGCGCTCAAGCATAGATTGCTGAAGAACAATCGATTGGTTGTCGGCGGGAAGTCGATGGGTGGACGAATTGCGTCACAGGTGGTGGCGAGTGAAACGGATAGTAAAGTCGCAGGTTTGGTGTTTCTCGGTTATCCGCTTCATCCACCGGGCCAATCCACAAAACTTCGGGTGGAACATCTCGAGCATGTGCAACGGCCGATGTTGTTTGTCCAGGGCACGCGCGATGCGCTCGGCACGCCGGAAGAGATTCAACCGTACATCAAGGATCTACGTCCCGCCGCGAAGATCTACGCGATCGAAGGCGGCGACCATTCCTTCAAAGCCCCGAAAAAATTCGGCATGCCACAGGAGCAGATCTACGAAGCCGCGATGGACGAAATCGATCGCTGGGCCAGAAAAATTTAGCCACAAAAAGGCACATAAGGCACATAACTGAAGAAGAGATTTCGGAATTAACCTCTTCTTCTATTTTGTGCTTTTGGCGCCTTTTTGTGGCTGATCTTCGTGGCGGGAGAGGTACGGAAGCGATCGACTTCCGTACCTCTTTGCTTGGGAGGGAACTATTGCGTTACGAAGTTGTAGGTAATCACTCCTGAAACCTTGACTGGCTGATCACCAAGCTTTGTTGGTGCGAACCGCGCTTGCATCGCTGCTTGTTGAGCCCCGGGAACGAGAATCGGGTGACCCGAGACCGCCTTGGCTGAAACGACCTTGCCCTGTTCATCAATCAGTACCTGCACAATGACGGTTCCCTGAAGTCTTATTTGCCTGGCCATTGCCGGATAAGTTGGTTTCGGCAAGAAGACAGCCTTGCCCTGCAACACGGTGGATGAGACTCTGAGAACCTTTGGACCAACGGGCGCCGGAGCAGGCGCCGGTGGTGGATCGTCAGGGATATTGACGACCGGTGTGGTCCCTGTTCCTCCTCGAATTCCGTGAACGCTTGCCGGCGGCGCCGGTGGATCATAGTTAATCGATGAGATCACAGCGCCCGGCCGCCAAGGTGGAACGTCTGAGGCAGTGATGCCCGTTGTGGGTGGGACACGCGTGGGGTCTGAAGTGCTCGAGATCATGTCTGTACGCGTGGGGAGTCTGGGAACTCTGTCAGAGGGCGACGCAGGGCGAACCGGATCATTTCTGACCGGCGGCGCTGCCTCCGGCGGCGGCACCGGCACAAACGTGAGAAGCTCTAGCTCGGTATTTTGTGCTTCAAGATGTGCATCGTACGCATAAATACTGACTACGCCTGTGACGACAAAGAGCACTAAATAGGTCGCTGTCGTGAACAGCAGGAATGATCCGCGCCGCTTGAATTCCCGAGCGTGCGAAGTGGATTCAATCAGGTTATTAAACATCGAGTTCCTCCGCTTAGTTGCCGGTGCCACTCGGGTCGCGGGAGCTTACTCGGCAACTTAGACACCGCTTGGTGTGAAGCGGTTCCAGCTTCGCTTGAAACATCTTCGCGTACCACTTACGATACTCTCGCTCTCCCGAGTCCCACTCTTTCCAGGAGCGATTGCATGGCGACCCAAAAGGCGTTCAATGAAGAACTCAACCCGTTCCAGATCGCTAGGCAGCAGTTCAATCGAGCAGCCGATTACCTCGAGCTCGATACGTCGATGCGGCGCGTTTTGGAGAATGCCAAACGGCAACTCATTGTTTCGATACCGGTGAAGATGGATGGCGGCGACGTGCAGGTGTTCGAAGGTTATCGCGTGCAGCATAACATCGCGCGTGGTCCAGCAAAGGGCGGCATTCGCTACCACCCGAACGTCACGCTCGACGAAGTGAAAGCACTCGCTGCGTGGATGACGTGGAAATGCGCAACGGTCGGCATTCCTTACGGCGGCGGCAAAGGCGGCGTGATTTGCGATCCGAAGAGCCTCTCGCGAAACGAGCTCGAACGCCTGACGCGGCGCTACGCTTTTGAGAT
>JAICGZ010000150.1 GCA_025922875.1 Pyrinomonadaceae bacterium | reverse complement strand
TGTTCCACTGGTTGATGAGGTCGCGGCGGCTCCACTGGACGTCTGGGCGCGCGAGCATGGTTATGTGAAGATCGAATTGAATTTAGTCGGTTTGTAAATCCTGTAATCCTGATAATCGTGTTAATCCTGTGAAGCTAACTATTGTTTACAGGATTTCAGGATTACACAGGATTTACATGATGATTCTGATATCACGGACGTTTTAGCCTCAGCCCTAATTCTTGACATTTGCGAGCGATGTGCCTAATCTTCGTCCGGAACCCCCAATAACTTAAACGCTATAGATTCAGAGATGGGAGACGAGCATTGTCTTGTCCTTCACTGATATCTACTCGCCCGGCCGCCCGGCAGATTTCTGCCCGAAATTCACGCATCCTGTCTCACCTTTGTAACGATCGGAGGTTCGTATTATGGATGTCTCCAGAAGAACGTTTCTTAAGACGACTGTCATCGGGGGCGCGGGAGTTACAGTCTTTGGTTTTAATCTGGCGCCCGTTTACGCGCAAACCCAGGGACTGAAGATTGCGCGGACGACGGAGACGCGCAGTACTTGCCCGTACTGCTCAGTCAGTTGTGGCGTGATTATTCACACGCTCGGTGATAAATCGAAAAATGCGACGCCGCAGGTCGTGCACGTTGAAGGAGATCCGGATCACCCGATCAATCGAGGCACGCTATGTCCGAAAGGCGCTTCGCTCGAGCAGGAGATTGCCAGCGACCGCCGTTTGGTGAAACCACAAGTGCGACGACCAGGCTCGGATCGCTGGGAAGACATCTCCTGGGATGACGCTACGAATGAGATTGCACGTTGGGTGAAGAAGACTCGCGACGCCACGTTCATCGAAAAGGACCAGGACGGCTATACGGTCAATCGTCTCGAAACCATCGGCTGGACTGGTGGATGCACTGACACCAACGAACTGAATTTTCTCGCGGTCAAAACAATGCGCAGCCTGGGGTTCTGCTACTTCGAAACGCAGGCCCGAGTTTGACACGGTCCAACGGTCTCCAGTTTGGGGCCCACCTTTGGACGCGGCGCAATGACCAACGGCTGGATCGACATCAAGAACACCGACATGATGTTGATCATGGGCGGCAACCCTGCCGAAAACCATCCGTGTGGCTTTAAGTGGCCAGTCGAAGCCAAGAAGACGCGCAACGCTAAGATGATCGTGGTCGATCCGCGTTTCACGCGCACGGCTGCGGTTGCCGATCTGTTCCTGCAAATCCGCGCAGGGACTGATATCGCTTTTCTGGGCGGCTTCGTTAATTACGCGATTCAAAACGATCGAATCGCGAAAGACTACCTCGTCAATTACACCAACGCGGCATTTATAGTTAAGGACGGATTCAAACTTCCTGACGATGGTTTGTTCTCCGGCTTTGATGCCGGAGGTATGACGTATGAGAAGTCTACCTGGAATTACGAAGAAGGCGGCAACGTTGGACCATCGTCAGGCGGTCAGTCGGCCACAGCAGGCGCTTCCGGCAGCGTCTCCAGCGAGACCACCGGCCAACAGAAGAAGTCTGGGGACGAACCGGCGAGGAGTTTCGAGCAACGCTCTCAGCCAGTAGGTTCACAACCATCCACGCCACCAGGCAGCAGCGCTCAGGGAGGTGGCCATCAGGCGGCGGGTGGACCAGGCGCATCGGGGCAAGGCGGGCCTGAGCCTCCACCGATACTGCCTCCGAATGTTGCATACGATCTTTCTTTGCAGCATCCACGTTCTGTCTTCCAACTCCTGAAGCAGCAGTATTCACGTTACACACCGGAGATGGTCGAGCGCATAACGGGCATTCCGAAAGATCAATTCCTCAAAGCCGCCGATCTATTCACCTCAATTCGCAAGAACGGAGACATGAAGAAGGCGGCGACGATCATTTATGCGGTTGGCTGGACGCAGCACACTTCAGGGACGCAGATTATTCGCACCGCCGCGATCCTTCAGCTCCTGCTCGGCAATGTTGGCCGATCGGGTGGCGGCGTGAACGCGCTGCGGGGCCATTCCAATATTCAGGGCGCCACCGACATGGGTGGCGTATTCGACATCTTTCCCGGCTATCTGAAAATACCGCAGCCCTCGGATACGGATCTTGCGACTTTTATCAAGCGCACGACTCCTACCCCTTCAAAGCCGGCCGAATGGGACTCATATAACTATTGGTCCAACACACCAAAGTTCATGGTGTCATTCCTGAAGGCGCTCTATGGCGATTCGGCTAAGAAGGAAAACGACTACAACTATCACTATCTACCGAAGATCGATCGGAAGTTCTCGTGGACTGAAATGTGGGACGAGATGTACGCCGGCAAAGTAAAAGGCCTGTTTGCCTTTGGCATGAATGGCGTGGCGATTGGACCCAACTCGCACAAGAACATCGAGGCACTGAAGAAAGCTGACTTCCTTGTTGTCTGCGATATCTATCCCGAAGAGACAGCAGAGTTTTGGAATTCCCCGGGCATCAGCAAAGACGATATGAAGAAGATTAATACTACTGTCTATCGTCTTCCGGGGGCCGGCTTCGCTGAAAAAGACGGCACGTTCGTCAACTCCGCGCGCTGGTTGCAGTGGAAGTATGTAGCTGTTCCACCGCCGGGAAACGCAAAAGTCGACCAGGAAATTCTCGCTCGCATCTTCTTGAAAGTGCGCGAGCTTTATCAGAAGGAGGGCGGCAAGTTTCCGGATCCTATTCTGAACCTGACGTGGCCGTATACGACCCCGCTGAATCCCTCCCTGGCTGAAATAGCGAAGGAAATCAACGGCAAAGCTCTGGCGGACCTGACAGATCCGGCGCAGCCTGGAATAACGATCAAGGCCGGACAACAAGTGCCCGGATTTGCCTGGCTGCGCGATGACGGCACAACTGCGTGCGGCAACTGGCTCTATTCAGGGTCATGGACTGAAGCCGGACCGTTAATGCAAAGGCGGGGCACTGATGATCCTTCCGGTCTCGGGATCTATCAGAACTGGGCCTGGTCATGGCCCGCAAATCGGCGCGTCATGTACAACCGCGCCTCCTGCGATCCATCAGGCAAACCGTGGGACATGGAGCGCAGACAAGTCTGGTGGAGTGAGGCGCAACAGAGATGGGTCGGCAATGATGTGCCCGACTTCAAAGTCGATTCGAAACCGGACGATCACATGGGTCCGTTCATAATGAACCCGGAAGGTGTGGGGCGCATCTTTGCTCCGCTTGCCGCCTTCGCGGATGGTCCATTCCCGGAACACTATGAGCCATTTGAGAGTCCAATCGCTAATCCCCTTCATCCAGAGCAATCGATCAATCCGGTCGCGACGAAGTTCAAATCCGATTTGGACAAACTAGGCACGCCGGATCAGGGGTTCAATGTCGTCTGTACGACCTATCGTCTGACCGAGCACTATCACTATTGGACCAAGAACAATCCGATGAACGTGCAGCTCGTGCCCGAACCATTCATCGAAATTCCGGCGCAACTTGCGGACGAGATGGGAATCACAGGCGGCGAAAAAATTAAAGTCAGCAGCGCTCGCGGCATCTACGTCGCGAAGGCGATGGTCACCAGGCGCATCAAGCCGATGATCATCGATGGGAAGAAAACCTATCAGATCGGCATTCCGATTCACTGGGGGTATCGCGGCATTGCTGAGGATGAAGGCAAGACTTCGCTAATGACGGCAAATCAACTTTCGCCGGCGGCCATCGATCCGAATGCCTACACGCCGGAGTTCAAAGGCTTCCTCGTGAAGATTGAAAAGGCATAGAAGCGGGGGCATGAAAATGAGTAATCCACAGGTATTTCAGATTCAGGAGATCTCGGCCCACCCTGGCCCCGTGCCTGGTCTAGGAACGCAGCGCGCTGTTCAGGTTTGCAAATACATCGACGTGACGACCTGCATCGGTTGCAAGGCCTGTGAAGTCGCCTGCGTTGAGTGGAACGATCACCCGTTTCGCGAAACTACGTTTGACGACACCTATCAGACCATGCCGTCAACGGACTGGAACTATTGGAACCTGATCAAGTTTGCAGAAGATGAACGCGATGGCAATCTGATGTGGCTGATGCGCAAGGACCAGTGTATGCACTGTGAAGATCCAGGTTGCTTGCGCGCTTGTCCGGCCGATGGCGCCATCATCAAGTACGAAAATGGCATCGTCGATTTCAATCAGAACAATTGCATTGGGTGTGGTTACTGCATTTCGGGCTGCCCGTTCGACATTCCCAAGTTCAACCAGAAAACCAAGAAGGTTTACAAGTGTACGCTTTGTTCCGATCGAGTGGGCCAGGGTCTTGAGCCGGCGTGTATCAAGGCGTGTCCCACTGGTTGTCTTCACTTTGGTACCAAGCACGACATGGTCCAGATCGCCGGCCTGCGTGCGAAACAATTACAGGAACATTCCGGCTTCGCTAATGCAGGCGTTTACGATCCGCAAACAATCGGCGGCACTCACGTTATTTACGTCCTGCACGATATCAATAATCCCGAGCGCTACGGCCTGCCTAAAGATCCGGTGATACCACCAAGCTACACTTACTGGAAATGGCTGGCGAAACCTGCGGGCCTTTTGATGGCCGGCCTCGGCGTGTTAGCAGTCTTTTTCCATCGCGTCGCGGTTGGACCAAGACTACCGCAACCAGAACAGCCTGCGCCCGTCGAATCGCAGCCTGACCCGATCGAAGCGAAACGAAAGGAGCAGCCATGAGCAGTTCAGTTGAACGTTTTGACGAACGTGCCCGGCGCGAGGCTGATCGCGTAGGGACTACCGTCGTTCGGCGCGGCGAGCTTCTGCGTCATCCGGTCTACACGCGGGTGCTGCACTGGCTGGTTGCAATCACCTTTGTGCTCTCGCTGCTCTCAGGCTTCGCCATCTATTCGCCGTGGCTTTTTAAATTCCTGACACCGATCTTTGGTGGCGGGGCGATGACGCGCTTTCTGCATCCGTGGTTCGGGCTGGCCTTCGAGGTCTTTTTCCTATTTCAATTTCTCAATTGGTTGACGCCGATGATGTGGAGGGAGTCCGACCGTCGCTGGCTTAAACGAATAAAGGCGTACACAACAAATGAGGACAAGCTCGAACCAGCAGACGTCGGATTTTTCAACGGCGGTCAGAAGGTCTATTTCTGGGCCATTGTTCTAAGCGGCGTGCTCTTTCTCATCACGGGAATTCTGTTGTGGTTTGACGACATTTTTCCTCGCTGGCTCGTCGCCGTGAGCTATGTAATTCACGACCTCGCCGCGTTGCTCATGCTGGCGGGCTTCATCATTCACATCTACGAAGGAACGGCGGCGGCGCCGGGCACATTTCGCTCGATGATCAACGGCACGGTTAGCGAAAGGTGGGCCTGGACCCATCATCCCGCGTGGTATAAGGCCGTGACGGGTCGGGATCCTCGCGAGAGTTATGAGCGCGAGAGACGTCGCCAATCTGATCGCGAGCGAGCTATCCAGGAGTGGGAACGCGAACAAGACGGTCGCGATGTGCCTTAATGAATTCCTCTGTGCACCCTCTGTGTCCTCTGTGGTTAAAGGTCAGACAAGGACAACCACAGAGACACAGAGGACACAGAGGGGGCACAGAGAAGTCCACGCAAGTTCACCACTATCGACGAGGAAAAACTTATGCGTACCGCTTTCTGCCTTACCTTGACCTGCATTATTGGATTGCTTGTTATACCAACCACGTTTGCCCAGAGTGATAACTCCACCGACCCGCTCGTGCGCATCCTCGTGACGAAAGGAGTGATTACGACGGAAGAAGCCCGCGCGATCGTGACTGATGCATCGCCCGCCGAACAACGAGATCGCCTGGCAGTGCTGCTGCGTGACAAAGGTGTGATCTCGGCTGCGGAATTTGAAGCGACGCGAACAAATCCTCCGGCAACTAAATCCGCGGTCGCGCTGATGACCGCCGATTACAAACCCAGCAGTTCAGAGCAACCAGTAACCGCGCCTCAAGCAACAGCGCCTCCAGTAATCCCCGCGGTTGCCCCCGTTCGATTGCTGGGTATCGACGCTCCCAAGCGTGAAGGTTTGATACCGGATATCAAGCTGGGAACTGGCGCACGTCTTAAGTTGTACGGCATTTTCAAGACCAGCATCATTCACGACTCATCATCGCCGCAAGGAACTGATTTTCCGCTTCCGCTCCTGGCCGGTGACACAGGACCAAACAATTCGCCGGAATTTCATATTCGAGCGCGAGGCTTGCGCCTGGGCGCGAATTTCGAATGGTTGGACGTGGCCCCAAAGACGACGCTCACCGGCAAGTTTGAATTCGACTTTGAAGGTGACTTCACCCGCGTTAACAATCGCAATATCTCGTCGATCCGGTCCAGCCAGCCTTCAATTCGTCTGGCATGGGTACGAATTGATCGCAGGTTCGGCGAGAACGACAGCGCCTTCGTTCTTTTTGGTCAGGACTGGGCGCCTTTTGTTTCGTCAACCCTGCCAAACATGATTGAGAACACAAACTTCGGCGGCGTGGGTTACGGCGCCGCATACACTCGTATCCCGCAAGCTCGTTTTGGTTTTAACCATAATTTCGGAGGGTCGCATTCCGTTAGATTTGGACCAGAGATCGCGATCGTCCTGCCGGCCTTTGGAAATTTGCCGAGTGACGTAGCCAACCAGTTGAGTTTTGGCGAGCGTCAGGGAGCGGATTCGCAGCAACCCGGTATACAGGGCCGAGCAGTACTGCAATGGCAGCTCGATAAGGCTGCGAACGTACCCCCGGCGCAGTTCATTGTCAGCTTCGAACACGGCCGGCGCGAAGCGATCGTTACAGCAGCCAATGTTCCGGCAGCCTTCAAGGCCGCATTTCCCAGCGGCGCGCAGGTCGGCAGCGACAGCGACGGCTACTCAGTAGAAATTCAATTGCCGACGCGCTTTGTCACTGTTGTCAGTAAGTATTACAACGGCTCGGACCTGCGATTCTTTTCCGCCGGACAATTGTTATCGAATTTCAACGACACCGCAGGTTTAACCGGCACGGCCGCCGTCCCATCGATTGATGGAGCATCAACGGTAGTTTTTGGTTTCCGCGACGGCGTTCCAGACGTGGCGCCGCAAAGACCTGTGCGCGCGCAAGGCGGTTTCATTCAACTCGGCTTTCCACTCTCGCGCATCTTTGACGCCGATCCAAAAGGACGCAATGCCGGATGGACTGCCTACGTTTATTACGGTGATGATCAAGCAACAGCGCGCGACGCTCGACGCTTTGGCGCACGAGGCACTCGCAGCGATCTTTTCTCGGGTAACCTTCAGTACAAATGGAACCAGTGGGTAACGTTCGCTTACGAGCAAGGTTATTACCGCACATGGGCCAACAATCGTGCGGGCGCCGCGTTGCCGCTCTTTCGAGGTATCCCGAGCTTCACGACACACAACATCAGATCGGAGTTTGCCGCGATCTTCAGTTTTTAATAAACCCCAAAAGAAGGTCGGAACATGAGCGAAGAAAGGAAAGTCTCAGCGAAAAGTTCAGCCCGAACCGGAAAGCCGCCGGCGATTGAGATATTCCTCGATCGCTACGTCGGAAACGGAATTCATCTGTTTCTTTCCTTCCTTGCGATCGTGATCATAATCGCCGCCGCAATAGCGACGGTGGACATTCTCATTCGAGACTTTCCACAGCTGTGGCGGCAAACTGGTAATGAGTACGACGTCCTGTACCGCGTCATCCACAGTATTCTTCTGGTGGCGATTGCTGGTGAGCTCGGTCTATTGCTTCTGTTTCATCGCGCCGGCGCGGCGATCGAGGTAATCATCTTCGTAGTTGCGAGAAAAATGATAACCCCTGACATTTCGGGAGTTGAGCTTTTGCTGGGCACGGCTTCGCTGGTTGGTTTGGTAATCGTTCGACATTATTTTATACGCGACAAGAATGCAGCGACGTGACTTCAAGGGCGCAACTGTAGGGGCGGCCCTCCGTGGCCGCCCCTACAATTGCGTTGATTTTGAGGGCCAAGCCAATGAACTACGACGAGACAGGCATTACCGATTCGGAAATACCGCAGGCCGTGGCACCCGTCTTTCAGCATCTACTGAAAACGTACGCCAGCGAAGCCAATAAACTGAACGCGGTGTGGCTGAAATTTAATCCGGATGATCTTACTTTCAGGCCGCACGCACGTTCCAGTACAGTGCGCGAGATAATTGAGCATGAACTGCTTTCTGAACGACGGTTCTTTGCTGAGTTTCTCGGATTGCCGGAACCGGCAGCGGAAGCAGTCATGCCCGACACGCGCACGCCGCAGGCTTACGCGACGCGCATGCTCGAATTATCACGCGCGCGCCTGCAGTTTCTTGCAAAGCAGAATCAGGAGTGGTGGTTAACAGTAGTTCCGTTTTTCGACGTAGAGCGCGAACGCATTTGGATTTTTTGGCGTCGTGTTTTGCATACCGCGCATCACCGGACTCAGTTGACTGTCTACCTGCGTCTACTCGATAAGCAAGTGCCGTCAACGTACGGGCCCACCGCTGATGTCAGTTGGAAAGGCGCTGACCCAACGCGTAGCGTCGAGGCGGCCAGCAGAAAATGAATCACCGGGAAAGTCGTTTCTTAAGCGTTTTGGCGCACATTCATCATGCAGCAGTTTCATATTCAGTGAGGATTCGGGTGCGCATCAGCTCGAGAACGCCAAGCACCCGTTCGTGAGTAACCGTTGGAAAATCGTTGAGGAATTCACCCACACTGTCTCCAGCCTCAAGATAGTCGAACAAACGGGAACTCGTGTACCCGTGAAGCACGGCGTTCCGCTCATTTTTTCGAGATCCACTTCAATTAGATCCCTGATGTTCATGATCCCCTCTCAGACCACGAAAGACGCCTGGCAATCATACCAAACGACCGTTGATAGACGAACGTCAAATCCGCCACAAAAAAGTGCAAGAACCGCAGTCTTCCGTGACAGTTCGGTTCTATAGTTTTGCGCATGGCTTTGAATGCGGAAGTTGAGGCGAAGCTGCAACAGTTTATTCAGCAATCGTCATTCGCTAATTCCGGCGTGGTCGTTACTGACCTCGACGGAACCGCCGTGCATGAGTATCAAGGCAAGATAGTGATTCCCAAAGAGGTTGAGCTCGGATTAATGCGCCACTATGAACGTGGCCGTCCTCTCATATTGAATTCGTTGAGATTTCCTTTGTCTGTGATTCGAACGTTTGGCCAGGACTGGTACAAACTCTCGAACGCACCAATTCCCACTGTCACCTTGAATGGCAGTCTCGTGGGATTCGTGAAGAAGACAGAGGAATCGGAACTGGTGTTTGAAGAAGCCGCGGCCTTCCCATTGACGAAAGAAGAAATCCTCGAAGCTCTTGAAGGTGTGCAGGGCCTGCTTAACGGCGGGATCAAAAACGTCCTCGTTTTCTACTATCCACGCGATTGGCGTATCGGCGAAGTGATCTGGACACCGCTTCCGGAAAACATTCTGCACGTAAAGGAAAAATACCTCAGCGCCTCGGCTGTCACCGCAGTTGAGTTTCCCAAACTCCAGGATCAGATGCTGGCTGAAGAGATTTGCATGATCTTCCTTTTGATCGACGCGCCCGAGGATCAGTTAATGGCTTATCAACACACCAAAAAAAGTAACTTCATCACGCATAAAGGCGTCGATAAACTATTCGGCGCCCAAGCAATGTCAGAGCTGCTGCAATGCGATCTGCGCGATAGTATGGGAGCAGGCGATGCGGAACTTGACACTTTCCTTTCGGGCGTCGGTCTCGCATTAATCGTTGGCCCTCAGCAACTGGGTTTTCAAGGTTTATTCGACACGATTAAACTCAGCGATTCAATGGAACTCGGTGCGTTATTATTCCGGGCGGCGGAACTGGCGGCGCATAAAACAAATGGATGAATCGCAGGACCACCCTGGAGCAATCCGCCATTACCGGCGTCTGGCGAAGCAGATTGTTCAAAAACACTTTGGAACGCTACCGACCAGGATCGTCTATAAACGTTCCGGACTGACGAATTTCGTTTTCGTCGTCAATCATGTGGAAGGGCAATTCGTCGTTCGCATTAGTCCGGATCCGGAAAGGCTTGAAGCGTTCAGGAAGGAGCTTTGGGCCACGCAGAAGGTGCGCGCGGCCGGTGTGCCCAGTCCGGAAGTTCTCGCTGTTGGTAACGATGTTGGGTCCGAGCCGTACATGATCAGTCGTCGCGTGACGGGCGCGGAAGCTACTCACCATCCCCGCAGGAATCACATCGTTCACGAGATGGGACGATTCGCGCAAATGATCAATTCAATCCCAACGGAGAGCTTCGGAACAAATTTCGATTGGACGACAACCGGGACGAAGAACGTAACCTGGTCCGATTATCTAGATAATGAGTGGGAGATCGATAAGCGGCTGCGTCTGTTTGCAGAGCATAAAATTCTTTCCAATCCAGAGTTGAACAAACTGCGGCAAATCATCGATCAGACAAGAACACTGCACATTCAACCATCGCTCAGTCACGGAGATCTGCGTTTGAAGAATGTCATCGTAGACGACGATGGCGAGATAGCAGCGATCATCGATTGGGAAGATTGTCTATCGACCATCGCTCCTCACTGGGAACTCTCAATCGCCCTGCATGACCTCTCAATTGACGAGAAACATCTATTTCTCGAGGGCTACGGACTCGGCACTGAGCAGATTGAAGTGATGGCGCCGCTGATAAAGGCTTTCAATATAATCAACTACTCATCCGCCATCGGACCAGCCGTTGAGACAGGGGATCATAAGAGTCTTGACGAATTCAAACTACGCCTCAGTGGCGGACTCGATCTGTATTCGTTGCCACAATAAATTTAAGCCACAAAAAGAGGCACAAAAGTCACAGAAAGATTTCTCGCGCAAAGGCGCACAGACGGCAAAGGTCGCCAGGATAATGTTCCTTTGCGTTTTTGCGAGCCTTTGCGCCTTTGCGGGAAACTGTTTCAGGAGTGCGCCGGCGGAGTACGCGAGTGTTTGATGTGGCGCCAGACCCACCAGGCGACGAAAATCAAACCCGCGATGCCGATGAGAAAATCAAATCGGTGGAACCATGTCTTTAACGTGTTGTCTTTGTCCCACTGCTCGCCGAGTTTTTGACCCACGTATGCAAGCCCGAGACACCACGGTAATGATCCGGCGAACGTGTAGATCACGAAGCGGGTCATATTCATTCGCGCTACGCCTGCCGGGAACGCGATGAAAGTCCGGATAGCCGGCAATAAACGTGCGGTAAACACGATCGCCTCGCCATACTTCGCAAACCAACGATCGGCGATATCAAGATCGTGCCGCGACAGCAAAATGTATCGTCCGTACCGCTCGATGAATGGCCGCCCGCCATACATCCCGGCCCAATAGGCCACGAGCGAACCGAGTACACATCCAACCGCGCCCGCTACACCCACCCACCAGAGATTCATCTCGCCTCGCGAAACGAGATAGCCGGAGAACGGCATGATGATCTCTGAAGGAAGCGGTATGCAGGCAGACTCTATCGCCATTAAAAGAACAATGCCTGAGTAACCGAGAGTGGAAATGGTAGCTACGATGAAGCCCGAGAGTATGCTAATTATTTTTGCAACCATATTTGATGAAGGCCTGGGACATGTAACTCCTGTCTAAAGTTCTTGCTAATCACTCAGCGATCAGACCAGCCGTGCTGGCCGATCAGCGGCACAAAAGCACAACCTCCATGGTCTTCTTCTCTGCGTCCTTGTTCAGTTTTTATTACTCGAATCAGTCGTTGCATTTCACGCGATTCACCCACTGGTACGACTAACCGGCCGCCGATTTTGAGCTGGGCGATTAGCGGTTCCGGAACAGTTGGACCACCGGCAGCAACCAGGATCCCATCGTACGGCGCAAATGCAGCCCATCCCAACGTGCCGTCGAAACATTTCACGGTCGCGTTGTAAATGCCCAGTTGACGAATCCTCGCCTGCGCTTCTCGCGCGAGATCGCCAATGCGCTCAATTGCATACACCTGCGCCGCGATGTGGGATAACACAGCAGTTTGATATCCGGATCCCGCACCTATCTCCAACACACGGCTATTGCCATCGAGCTCGAGCAACTCGGTCATGCGCGCCACGATGAAAGGTTGCGAGATAGTTTGATTTGCGCTGATCGGCAACGCGTGGTCGCCATAAGCGCGGCTCTGCAATGCTTCAGGTACGAAGAGGTGGCGAGGAACACTTCGCATTGCTTCCAGCACTCTTGGATCGCTGATGCCGTAATGATCGCGTAGACGCGCAACCATGCGCTCGCGCGGGATCGAATATTCGTGGAATGAAGCGGAGCGATGTTTGTTTGCAGGCTGCACCGGAAGCAAATTTCTGCTTGTTAAGTCTTGTGGACCAGATCGAAATCTTTCAAATAGTTCCAGGGTTCGATTGCGGTCAGTGCCTGGTGATCAGTCATATCACTGCGCAACGGCGTCACCGACACGTAGCCGGATTTCACTGCATGGTAGTCGGTACCCTCGACCGAGTTTACATTGAAATACTCTTCACCAATCCAGAAATAGGGTTTGCCACGCGGGTCGATGTGTTCGGTGATGACTGGCCGAGCATTCTTGATGCCCTGCCGCGTAACGCGCACGCCTTTGATCTCCCCCGGAGGCAAGTTGATATTCAACAGCGTACCTTCGGGTAGACCTTCGTCCAGAACTTTTCGCACCGCTATCACCGCAAAAGCCGCCGCCTCAGTGAAGTCAAAATTATCGCGCGCTACCAGACTCAACGCCAGTCCGGGAACACCGAGGATCGCAGCCTCCAGCGCGCCTGCCACCGTGCCCGAGTAAGTGGCATCATCGCCGAGATTGCCGCCATGATTGATACCTGAGACGCAGATGTGCGGGCGTTCCGCTTCGGGAAGAATCTTGTTGAGCGCTAGTGTGACGCAGTCGGTGGGCGTGCCGTCGATGGTCCAGTGACGATCATCGAGTTGCCGGATGCGAAGGGGGCGCGCGAGCGTCAGACTGTGAGAGGCGCCGCTCATTTCCGACGCAGGCGCAACAACATAAACGTCGCCCACTTCCTGCAGAGCTTCTTCGAGTTTGATTAGCCCATCGGAATGGATACCGTCGTCATTTGTGATCAAGATTCGAGTCATACGAATCACTTGGCGCTCGCTCACTCAGGAGCGTCCGATTCTGAATCCTGGTTGAAGACGACTGGTGAGATAAGACTGCGGCCCGTAGTTGTGCAGGAATAACTAATCGCGAGGAATGCGCATGCGGCCTTTCTTCTTATTGCGTTTGCGTGCAAGCGCTGATTTCAGTTTCGCCTTCTGGCCCGGGGGAATGAAGAACGCGTGTTTCTTCGCGTCTTTAATAATCTCCTCGGTCATAACCTTGCGTTTGAAGCGACGCAATGCGCTTTCAATCGATTCGCCCTGATTAACAGTAACTATTGCCATTCTTTCTCTGCTTTCCTTTTCGTTAGATCCCCTATGCAGGCTAGCTATTTAACACGTCTGGAATGCTTTAGGTCAAGTGTGCAAAACAAAAATATAGGTCCTATATGTCCTATAGGACCTATGGCAACCCCCTCGCGGGGAAAACAAGGTAACGGTCTAAACCAGCACAGCTTCTGCTGGTTCCTCCTTCTTCCGGCTCAGTCCCTTGATCTGAACCGGTTTGTCGGCTTCCTTGGTATTGAGCTGTTTCTTCAACACCATCTCCTGGTAAAGCTTGCGCATCATTACGGCCTCTTCATGCGCAGTTTTCGGTCCCTCCATTTGCGGCTTGTTGGGCCGCTGCAAATCTATTTCATTCAAAATCAAGCTGTGGCTCTTGTCGGCTAGTTCGACGTCCTTGCCACCGGCAAAAATCTCGTGACGGCCATGCTCCTGATACCACTTCGCGACGGTCGCGTTCTGGTGCATGTTCTCGATGATGTTTCTCCAACCGATACCCGTGTTGTAGGCGCAGAAGGAGATTTCGCCTTCCTGAGTTCCATAAGGAATGATGCACATTTCAGTGCGACGGAAATCGTAGTTGAAGAGATCCTGGAACCACATTCCCGCGATAAACAGGAAGTTCCAGCGATCCGAGCGGCGCTTTTCGATGTCGTCCACGCTGCGATCGCCGCTGACCTTGCCGTAGTCTTTTCCGGTCAGGCCGAACGACTTGTCAAACTTCTTGAAGAGCTCGTAAAGCGTAAACTGCGATGGCGAGTTGTATGGGTTGTAGTGCTTCAAGAGCGCCAGTCCCATCATCAGGTTCGACATCCACTTGCCGCGCGCTGCGTCCGTGATCTTCTGCATGTCCTTAACAAGACCCGGAATGTTCAGGAATTCCGGCACCGGACGCATCTCTTTGTTCTCTTTATCGATCATCACCGCGGTACCAACGCCGCAATTCGGGTGACAACCGCAGGAGACCTGTCCCCATTCAGCCTGTGGGCCATGTACGAGATCCGCAAAATCCGCGAACGCTCCCATCAATGAAAGCGGGAACCAATCTCGTGTCGGCTCAGTGATGCCAACCTGATCCTTCACATCGTGTGCGAGGTGTGAAAGCGTGTAGCGCTGTTGCAGACGACGATACTCGGTGATCTCTTCGTCACGGCCGGTAAATGAAACCGGTTGGAACGACAGGAACGCGATCTTCTTCGGATTGTCCAATGCGAAACGAATGATCGAGCCGACCTGATCGTTGTTGATACCATTGACGAGAGTTGTCACGAGCACGATCTCAACGCCTGCTTCGTGAAGATTGTTGATTGCCCGCATCTTCACGTCGAACAGGTTGCCTACCTGGCGATGGCTGTTGGCGTCGTTGCCGATACCGTCGAACTGTAGGTAAACGTAACGCAGGCCAGCTTCGGCAGCCTGGCGGCAGAACTCTTTGCTCTTGGCAAACTCGATTCCGTTAGTTGCTGCCTGAACGCTGTTGTAACCAACTTTGCGCGAGTATTTGATCGCTTCAATGAAGTGCGGCGAGATTGAAGGCTCACCGCCTGAGAACTGCACCGACATCTGCCGGCGCGGTTTGATCGTGATCGCGTTGTCGAGGATTTCTTTGATCTCGTCCATGCTCAGTTCATGAACAAAGCCAACCTGGTTGGCGTCCATGAAGCACGGGTCACACATCATGTTGCAACGATTAGTGAGGTCGACGGTCAACACGGCGCCGCGGCCATACTTAACAGTGCTCGAACCGTGATTGTGTAGTTTCTCGTCGTTGTGCGCGTCGATGTCGCGGCCGGGAAACATCGCCTCGATGTGCGTGAGAAACTTGGAGTCGATGGCCATCATGTCTTCGAAGTGACCATGGATCGGACAATCTTTGATCATCCAGATCTGCCCATCGCGCTCGATGATCTGCGCTTTAATCTCGCCGACTTTTTCGTTGATTAAGTCGCTGACGGCTCTCTTGCCGTTGATGATCGCTTCGCGAGCTTCGATCACGCAGTTTGGACAAAGTGAATCGGTGGTACGCGGCCAACCAAGGGTGGGCTTGCTCTTCTGCCAGGATTTCAAAAGGGGTTTATCTGACCATTTTGGAGTAAAAGAAGGATTGGGCTTGTACTTATTTACCGACTGAATTGCGTTGAAAAGACCGCCTGCTATCAGGGTCAATCCTTTCTCCGCATGCTTGATAGGTCGCATCGTCTCTCCGTCCGTTTTCAAAGTTGTATGGCGTGCCTTGGCAGATTCAGGCGCACAAGGCCGCAGACCTATTGGCAACGACCGTGCCGCCGCAGC
>JAICGZ010000149.1 GCA_025922875.1 Pyrinomonadaceae bacterium | reverse complement strand
GGGGGGTTTTTTTTTTTGGTTCTCTTTTTCTCTGTGTCCCCCCCCTTCGGCGGGGGGGCGCCGGGCCCCTCCGTGGCCTTCACCCCCCCAACCCCCCACCACGCGCCCCCCCCCCCCCCGCACTCCAAGGAGGGGCACAGTTCAAACTGATCCACTACTGTCATAGCGAAAGAAGTTTACTAATTGCCCTGCCCTGTCATAAGATTGCGCACCACTATTGATACGCGATACCCGTTAATTCAGAAAAGTTCAAACAGGGAGACCGACATGTCAGCCCCTGCCGTACACCCCGCGCGAATTGGTTCCGCCGACTTTGGTATTTACCATAAGCTGAATAGCGTTTGGCACAAACGCGCGCTGAACATTTTTACGTTTATAGTGCTCGCCCACTGGGCCGAGCACCTCGCGCAGGCTTATCAGATTTATGTGCTCGGCTGGGCGCGGCCGGCCGCCGGTGGTTTTCTTGGCTTCTTCTTTCCCTGGCTCGTTAGTTCCGAGATCATGCATTACGGATATGCGATCGTGATGCTGGTTGGTCTTTGGACGCTTAGAAAAGGCTTTACCGGAACCTCGCGTAAATGGTGGACAGTCGCTCTGGTCATTCAGTTTTGGCATCACATCGAGCATGCGGTTTTGCAATGGCAGGCTCTTACACATAACTACTGGTTCAACTCGCCAGTACCCGTCAGTTTCCTGCAAATGCTGCTGCCGAAGTCTCGCGTAGAGATCCATCTCTTCTACAATACAGTCGTGTTCATTCCCATGATCATTGGTATGTACTACCACATGTTTCCACCAAGGGGAGAAGAAAAGGCAGCGTGTAGCTGCTCACTGCGACGCGAGCCACTACCGGCGATAGCTGCCTGATCTGTGCAGTTCTTAAAACGCAATTCAGTCATCGCGCTTTGTGCCTGCCTCGTGCTCGTGCAAAGTTGCCGTAACCAAAACGAGTCGTTGCCGGACCTCACGCTGACGCATGAAGTTTCTCCGCAACCGCCTCGCGTTGGCCAGGTGACCATCACACTCAGGGCGACAAACGCTTCCGGAATACCGCTAACTGGAGCTCATATCTCGCTGGAAGGTAATATGTCGCATGCCGGCATGGTTCCGGTGTTCGCCGAAGCAACAGAAATCGCACCCGGAAATTATCGAGCAATCATGGAACTCTCGATGGCCGGAGATTGGATCGTGCAGGTGCATCTGAGTTTACCTGATAGCCGCAAGTTGGACCACCAGTTCGAAATCAAGGGAGTCGCATCAGCCTGAGCCGTAGTTCACTCCAGTGTTCCAGTTTGATCTCAAAAGCAAAAACCAACCCGCTTTCGATCTCTTGCGCGTTCCGCTGATCGGAAAACTCCTCACCTGGCAGCACGCTCGAACACTGCTTCAAATCCCTTTATTCATTATCAGCGCGGCAATGATTCTTCACGGACTGTTTGGTCCAACACTGGCGCCGAGGAATCTCGCTACGACCTTCACCTGGGTACACTTTCGCGGCGCCCTGGTCTTTGTTCTGCTATTTGCCGGAAACTTTTTTTGCCTCGCATGTCCGTTCATGCTGGTGCGCAATCTCGCGCGCAAGTTCTTTCGTCCGGTGCGAAACTGGCCACGCCCCTTGCGCAACAAATGGCTCTCTGTCGGTCTGCTTATCTCTTTGCTCTTTCTGTACGAGTGGTTCGATCTGTGGGCTTCTCCGTGGTGGACCGCATGGCTAATCATCGCCTACTTTGCGGGCGCACTATTGATCGATGCAGTTTTCAAGCATGCATCTTTCTGCAAGTTCGTTTGTCCTATCGGCCAATTCAATTTCGTCGCTTCGACCGTTTCACCACTCGAAGTAACGGTCCGCGATTACGATGTGTGTACTCGTTGTGCCACAAAGGATTGCATTCGTGGTGTGCGCGAGCCCGCCGCGCCGTTAGTGACGATCCAGCGTGGCTGTGAACTCGCCTTATTTCAGCCTCGCAAGACAGGCAATATCGATTGCACTTTTTGTCTTGATTGTGTGCAGGCGTGCCCACACGACAACGTCGGCGTCATCAGCCGGGTGCCGGCCGCGGAATTAATGACTGACGGAATGCGATCCGGTGTGGGATTTTTATCAAAGCGCAAGGATCTCGGTGTTTTAGTAATCGTATTCAGCTTCGGCGCTTTGCTGAATGCTTTTGGGATGGTTAGTCCTGTTTATGCGCTGGAGCAGTGGCTGGCAAACCTGTTTGGAGTTAACTATGAGTTGCCGGTGTTAGCTCTGATCTTCGGACTGTTTCTCGTCTTTGAACCGCTGCTTTTGATCGGCATTGCCGCGTGGCTTTCGCGAGTTTGGGGCGGGAGCCGGAGGCCACTGGTATCGCTGGCGGTGCGTTATTCGTATTCGCTCGCTCCGCTTGGATTCGGCATCTGGCTGGCCCATTTTGGTTTTCATTTTCTAAGCGGGCTCTACACCTTCATCCCTGTGACGCAAGCTGCCCTCGCTAACCTTGGTTGGGCAGTGCTCGGCCAGCCGCAATGGAGCTTGTCTGGTTTAGCGCCAAACGTGGTGCAGGTGTTTGAGCATGGCTTTATTACTCTGGGACTACTCGGATCCCTGTTGGTAAGTTACTCTATCGCGAAGACAGAAGAGGTGGGCCACCCAATGCGGATTTTTATTCTCTGGGGTGTGCTGTCGTTGATCATAGCGTGTGGCGCATTCTGGTTGATGTCGCAGCCTATGGAAATGCGCGGGGTTGTACTCGGCGGCTTTGCCTGAAAACTCGTATCTCTTAGGGCGCAACTGTAGGGGCGGCCCTCCGTGGTCGCCCGTCTCACAAATATCGGGTTTTCCCGGGCGCCCAGGGCGGCCCGCCCCTACAGTTATGACTATGAGCAGCGGTTCACATCGTGCAAGATACGTTCTGCTGCCGCTCGTCATCATTTTTCTTTTTGCGAGGACTGCAAGTGCTCACGAAGGTCCTCCCTATCCTCTGTTTGTAGATCAAAAGGTTGATCGTTATCTCATTTCCGTCTGGACTGATCCGGATGTCGGCGAGGCACTGTTCTTTGTGATGATCAGTGCTCAGGAGCCCGCGGAGATTCCCGCGGACCTGAAGGTTCAGATCGGCGTGCAACCTGCCAGCGGCCGTTTGCCCGAGACTTTCTATTCAGGGGAACGCGAGAACGTGCAGGGTAATATTCAATATCGAGCGGCAGTGCACTTCGATGCTGAGGAACTCTGGCGAGTGCGCGTCCGTTTGGAAAGCGCGACGGGAAATGCTGAAACCTTAGCGACGGTCGAGGCCACTCCGCCGGGCTATGGCCGCTGGGATTTGCTGTTATACCTGTTCCCTTTCCTGGCCGTCGGCATACTGTGGGTGATCGCAATGGTCCACAAGATTAAGCGTCGAACTGGAGATAACCATGCGTAATGTTCTGACTCGATTGTCCGATTGCACAAACGCCAGGCGCAAACTCGTTTGGCCGCGCAATCTGTGGATAATGTAGTTAACCGCCCACCAGCCGAAGCTACTTGCAACTCTTCTAACTTTTCTCGCTCTGCGAAGATGTAGGCAGGGTCTCCGTCATGGGCAAACATCAGAACTGCCTGGTGAGGTGGTAGAGATTCAACGAACCGAGACCTTGACGCTCCGTTGCCTGCGATATAGAGTGCCTGCGTCTCAAGGTTCAGGGTGGCATTCTTCTTCACGAGACACTTTCCAAAGGTGACCTGGTTTTGCCAGAGCGTCTTAACGCTGATCATTCCGATCCATTGATATAACTAGTCCACTAAGGAGCTACAAGATGCAACTCCGATTGCTGGTTAACACTCGGGCTGTATGTTTCATCCTGGTTTCAGTTTTAGTTTTCCTCGAGCAGAGAGTTTCCAGTATGACGAATGATCGCAGCACAAGCGCGAGCCAAAAGTCACCTTGCGCCAAGGCACCGGAAAGCGGATTGCCGCTGCCCAGTGGTTTTCTTCCCGCAAAGCTCCCGGAGTTTCAAGCGCAACTCAAATCATTCCTCAGCAGCGGAAAATATCGAACTCTGAATTGGTGCGAAGACAAAAAGCTTCGCGATACCGGACCGTTTGTTAACGGCGTCAGCTACGGCGTTCATCCAACCGTAAAAATCTATTACTCGCCCGCCGTCATCGATTGGCTCTTACGCAAGAATGCGACCGACGTAATTCCGGATGGCGCGATGATCGTGAAGGAACAGTATTCCCCGCCGGCAGCCAGGTACCTAACCCAGCCGCCAAAAGCAATAAACGGTTGGACCATCATGATCAAAGACAGCAAGGGATCGCAGGACGGTTGGTACTGGGCCGAGATCTGGGACGCTCAATGTGTCGACGACAACAATCCTCCGTTCGCCGTTCCGTATGCAGGATTCGGCCTCTATTGCGTCAGGTGTCATGCTTCGGCTGAGAAGGAACACACGTTCACTTATGCAAACAACATCAAGGGCTTTCCCGGCGATCCGGATTCTTATTTTGTCGATCTGTCATGGGCATCGGCTCCCGTAACTGCGCATGCACCAGCTCCCGCGCAACCGTGTAGTGAATCGGCTGTAAGTGATCGAGACGTTCCCACGGGCGGCCATAACACGGATGCGAGCGAGGTGCAGGAACACGCGCTGTTTCGACAGATGGCGATGCTGAGTGGTCCAACTCTCAATCCAAAATTCGTTGCCTTCTATAACTCGATCGCTCCGGTACCTCTGGACAAGGTGCAGAAATTTCCCGGAGAGACTTACGATCATGTTTTTCCGCAGAATATCGGAGCGACTGCATCGAAGCCCGCTCCATCTCCGAATCCCAACCAGTTTCTGACTTCGGATCAATGCATGGGCTGTCACAGCGCAGGCACGTATGGGAATGTGATGATCTACACGGGAACGAAACAACCGGATGGATCAACGCCCGTGATGAACGTTTCACCATACGGCGAGTGGCGTTGGTCGCCGATGGGATTGGCCGGCCGCGATCCGGTTTTCTATGCACAACTGGACAGCGAGATTGCTTTCGTCAAGAGTTTCTTTAAAGACGATCCGGCAAAGGTCGCGGAAAAGATTAAGCAGATCAACAACACGTGCTTCAAGTGTCATGGCGTGATGGGTAAACGCCGTCTGGATGACGATCACGGCGGACCTGGTAAAGGTAATTTCGAGCGAGAGCTGGTTTACGCTACTTACGATACGAATCCCCCAGGCAACAACAAGAATGCGTACATCTATGGAGCTTTGGCCCGTGATGGCGTGAGCTGCATGGCGTGTCATCGAATCGTTGAAGATAAAATTCCCTTCAACGATTTCCTCAAAACGAAGATCACTGGAAACTTTACGACCGGCAATCCGGCGGAACTATTTGGACCATTCAAGGACAACGAGATCGTTACCGACCCGATGAACAACTCCCTCGGCATCAAACCAAAGCACGATCCGTACATCAAAAGCTCTCGGATGTGTGGCAACTGCCATACGATCAACCTGCCTTTGATGGACAATCCCGACGCCGATCCAAACAAACCGCACCTCGAGCAGGTAACGTATCTCGAATGGCTCAACAGTGGTTATCAGAACGAGGTGGGCACAAATTCAAAAGCGCAAACGTGCCAGGATTGTCACATGCCTGCGAAGTACAGCAACTCCAAGGGCACGCTCAACATTCCATTGATCCAACAGCCGATCGCATTTATCGAAGACAATCAATATCCACAAACCGGTAATCGCTTACCCGATGAAAAGATTCAGGTTCGCTTCCGCGAGAAGGGGTTTGTGCGTCATCAACTTCAGGGTTTGAATGTCACGCTGTTGGAGATGTTTCGCCAGTTTATGTCGCCGTATAAATCGAACGGGACCAACATCATCGCCAACCCGATTTTGGGCGTCAGGCAAAACGATTACATGTCCGGGCTCGACGATCTATCGACGGCGATCGATGCGTTTGTGCAACAGGCGCAGAACTCTACCGCTGAAGTCTCAGTGTCGCCGACTACGATCAGCAATCAGAAACTCATCGCGGATGTGAAGGTGACGAACAAGACGGGCCATCGTTTCCCGAGCGGCGTGGGGTTTCGGCGCGCGTTTTTGGAGTTTCGTGTAATCGATAACGAGACGGGTAAGACTGTTTGGTGTTCGGGGTGTACGAATGAGCTTGGCGTGATCGTGAACGGCAGTGAGAGGTTGCCGTCAGAACTATTCGATGTCTACAAAGATGGCGCGAAGCCGGCTACTCTCGGTTATCCGGCTGCATGCAACAAGACTGTGCCGGGTGTTAGCCCCCAGCATTATCAACCGCATTTCTTCTGGGACCTTCAGAAGAACACCGGTTCAGCGATCACACGGCAAGATCAGGTTCAGATCTATGAAGAACTCAACCTGAACATTGACTGCGCGATGACCACAAGTTTTCTGCGGCGCGATTATCAGTTGAAAGACAACCGGCTTTTGCCATTTGGATGGACCAGCACCGGCCCGCTCAAAGCCGACAAGACGCCTTTCATACCCGCGGACTACCTGCATGAAACGCATCCGGTCAAAGTAAATGGAGATCCGGCGTACGCGGATGGCAGTGGAACGAACGTTGTGAGGTACGAGATCCCCTTGAGTGCATTCACTGCAAGAAACGTAACCATCACCGCAACACTCAATTACCAATCGATCCCGCCGTACTTTTTGCACGATCGCTTTTCACAGGCACCAAACGCACCAGCGACACAACGTCTCTACTACCTGACGTCAAACCTACAAACGAAAGGGACGCCGATCGAGGATTGGAAATTCAAAATCGCGCAGGCGAGTCAAGCGGCTACTCTGCGTTAGCTTTTTTGCAGTGAAGTCACAAGAAGAGCTTGACGACCGTAACATATAAAGGAAATAGAAGCAGATAGTTTCGTTAGAATGTCGGATTTGCATATTGCTACCGCGGAGGTCAGCTATGAGTTGCTTTTCAACGCAATCCTCCGACTGTGGAGGCATGGCGAAACCGCTTTGGCTGCTTGCCTGGTCACAGTCGGAACCGATCGTTGAATTTACTGCCGGAAGTATCGACGAGGGTCAATTGGAGCCATCTGAATCAGCGACGTACACCTTCGATATAGTTAACCTGACTGACACTTTGGCCCTTAACAATATGGCTATTCTTGTTTTGTATGACATGCAACTGTATCAACAAAACGGGGTCACAATTGATGTACCCATCGGGTCATTAGGTTATCCGCAGATCACTGTTACGCAGTTATTGCCGCCTGGCGGGCGTATACCAGTCACCTTCAATATTGAGACATCTAACGCGACTCCGCTTACCTATTCATTCGAGTTAGCCTTAGTGTCCTGGCAGATTGCCTCTGTCAATACAAATCTTGTCAGGTTTTATATCGACGAGGGTCAGTCTTTTTCAGTCGTCCCTGACTAGAAGCCTGTACTCATCATCAGGCAAGCGCACGATGAACTGCGTGACCTCCACCACGTTCGTCAACTGACTGATAGCTCAAACGGCTACAGCAGAAACCATTTTGTGCTTCTTGTGCTTTTTTGTGGCGGAAGATTTTGTTGCCTTTGAAAAAATATTGATTTTCGTCCCTTGGTACGCCTATCATCCCCGCGGCATTACCAGAAACCTAATCCCAAAGGTAAGAAGTGCCAGTCTTATCTTAAGTCCCAATTAGTTCTCAAACCTGGCCCCAGAACCTCGTTTCAGCAAATCTGTTCGAACTGGTGAAGAATAATGAAAAACCTACCTCTACTCCTCCTTGCGCTGATCTCTATTGTGTTCGCGACCACCGCTCAGGCGCAAAATCCTCCTGAGCAAGCGCGCAACTTTCAAATAAACGCCACCCACACAGGCTCCACTTCTTCTGAAACCTTGATACCGCCTCTCAAACAGAGATGGGTCGTCAATTTCGGGCAACCCATGTCGTATCCGCTAATTGCCGATGGCAAGGTTTACGTCACGGTAAAGAACGCCGTGGGTCAAGGGACGACGCTCTTTGCTTTGGACACGACCTTTGGGGGGCTTGTCTGGGCGTCCAATCTCGGCGGAACCTTCCCCTGGTCTGCGGCCTGTTACGAGAATGGCCGCGTGTTTGCCCTGAACGGCAACGGTTTGTTACGGGCCTTTGATGGCGCAACAGGTAACATGATTTGGAGTGTCCAGTTCACCCAGTCTGTATACAATGCGCCGCCGACGGTTTCGGAGGGCGTGGTCTACGTTAGTGGTGCGTTAAAGGTCCATGCCGTCGACGCAAATACTGGCGCCGTGTTATGGAGCTCCTCGGTTATTAATGGCGATACGAGTTCTCCCGCGGTGTCGAGCGACGGAGTATACGTCTCATATTCTTGTCCGAATGTTTACAAACTGAATCCCGCAACAGGCGCAAAGATTTGGCATTACGCGCCCGGTTGTTCAGGAGGCGGAGGCAAAACGTCCGTGCTGTACAACGGGCGCCTTTATGTTCGCGACTTTCAGGACACTATCTTCGACAGCGAAACAGGAACAATTATCGGAACCTTCAATGCAAAGAATAACCCCGCCTTTTCGGGTAGCAGAGGCTTCTTTCTGGATGGTCCACATAGTTTCGGATCGTTCGGCACACTCCGAGCCCGCGACGTAAACAGCAACTCCGTGCTTTGGAGCTTCGCCGGAGACGGGACTTTGCAGTCTGCTGTTCTCGTCGTCAATGACTATGTTTACGTCGGTTCGGCGCAAGGAAAGTTGTATGCGGTTAACGCCGCCAGCGGACAGCAAGTTTGGGTCACCACTGCCGGCAGCAGCATACCTTACGTTGACGAGCATAATGTCTCGCAGCCTACTACCAGCTTTGCGGCGGCCGAGGGTTTGTTGGTAGTACCCACGAGCACCACGCTGGTCGCGTACGAAGGCGACACTACGCCGCCAACGCTCACATTCGGTGATCTCACACCAGCGGCTAATGCAGCAGGCTGGAACAACACGCCAGTCGATCTCTCATTCACGACTGCTGACGATCTGTCGGGCGTTCAATCGGCTGAGCCCGGAAGTCCACTGCACTTCGGATCGGAAGGTGCAAATCAAACTCAGCAAGTAACCGTCACCGATAAGGCCGGTAACAGTGCGACGTTCACCTCACCCGCGGTACACATCGATCTCACCGCACCGTCAACACAAATCCAGGTTCCTGGCGTCAGCCAGCAACAGGAGTTGTTTAGCAGTCCGGTTCCGGTCACGCTGGTCGCTTCGGACAATCTCTCCGGAGTGGCAGACATTTTCTACACCATCAATGGCGGGCCGGCGGAGACTTACACGTCCACTTTCACACTATCAGCCGATGGCAATTACACGATTGAATATTGGAGCGTGGATGCAGCGGGCAATTCAGACGCCCACAAAACGCGGACTGTGAAGATCGATTCGACTGCTCCGGTAACTCAGGCGTCTGTTTCCGGCACGGCTGGAACGAACAACTGGTACCGAAGCGCAGTGCAGGTTTCACTCAGCGCCACTGACAACCTGTCGGGCGTACAAACCACAAACTACCAGATCGATGGTGGCGCGATTCAAACTTATGCCGGCCCGTTTGTCATATCGACCATGGGCCAGCATACGGTTGACTATTGGAGTGTCGACAACCTGAATAACACTGAAGCCGTGCACTCATTGGCTGTCAGTATAGATACGGTGACGCCGGTTGTCAGTGCGACGGCGAGTCCAGCGTCTGCTAAAAAGGGTCCGACGCCGGTAACTGTAACAATCTCCGGAAATGCAACGGACGGGTTGAGCGGAGTCAGTAGCGCCAGCTTCAACGTGATTGACGAATATGGCGTGACACAGCCCAGTGGTCCAGTCACCTTGCAAACAAACGGGAACTACTCGTTCACGCTCAGCCTGCCGGCGACGAAAAACGGCCCCGATAAAGACGGTCACCTGTATACGATTATCGTGACCGCCTCCGATCAAGCCGGAAATTCAGCGTCGGCAACCACGTCGGTGAGGATCAACTGATGCGAAAAATCATGTTTACAGGATTGACAAGATTGGACATGATTTACATGTCAATCCTGTAAACTGACTGATATGCAGCAAACCTTTGACTGTCCCAAGTGTGGAGCGCCCGTAACATACGAGCGCTCCTCAGATTTTAGCGCCCCGAGATCGACCATACGCTGTGATTATTGTCACAGCCAATTGATCGCCCCGAATGAACTCGCGGGACAACCTGCACGAGTAGTCCGCATTAATTTCGGACTTTCTTCAGGCGCCAGGTCGCGTACGTGGCTCTGGCTGTTGATAGTGATCCCGCTATTCGTTTTAGTTGTCGGCGGGCTTGCTGCCTTTGGGATATTGGCGCCGACTTTTTACTCAGCAAGCCGCACCGTTAAGCAACCCGACTATCCCGTCCGTCCCGCTGTCCCAGCTAAAAAGGAAACCAGTAATAGCTTCGGCACTGTCTTGCTCGAATTCGGGAGCGAAGGCATTGGTCCAGGAATGTTTACCGATGCGCGCAGTATTGCTGTCGATGGCGCCGGACGGATCTATGTAGGCGAATATACCGGCGGCCGTATTCAAGTGTTCGATCCGGCGGGCAAGTTCGTTACTCAGTGGAGTATTGGCGATCGAAAGACAATTCTGCGCGGGCTTGCTGCCGATCGCAAAGGCACGGTCTATGTTGCGGAGGGCGGACGCATCGATCGTTATCGAGGCGAAACCGGAGAGAAGCTTGGTCAAGTTGAATATGAACGATCGGGCTTTGATGACGTCACGGTGGGAGCAGATGGTGGATTAGTAGCGGCGTGGCACAGCAATCGAGACGACATCGTCACATTTGATTCAAACGGAAAGCTTCTGCGGACCATTCCAGAAGCGATCAGCAGTGCCAGTGGCGACTCGGAGTTGAGTATGCGAGTCGCGGTCGACGGCGCTGGTTACATCTACGCACTTGGTAGATTCAATGATGGAGTCTTCAAGTTTGCGCGCGATGGGAAGTTTGTAAATCGTTTCGGGAGCGGCGGTGATAAACCGGGACAGTTTCGTGCTGCTTATTCGATTGCCGTGGACGGATATGGCCGCGTCTACGTTGGCGACATGAAGGGCATTCAGGTTTTTGACGCTAATGGGCGATACCTCGCGCTCCTCGACGTCAAAGGGATGGCATTCGGCATGATCTTCAACGACAAGAACGAACTGTTTGTCGTCGCGCGCGACCACGTGAGCAAGTATTCGGTTCCAGCGCAGTGAACTGACGCCTCATTGTATTGACCCACACACGCATCCCGCCTATACTGCGGCGCAAATCCGCTTATAAGACCTCACTCCCAAGGCCAGCCCAGTTTGCGAATTGTGTTTTAGCTTCCCCTCCGAATGTGACCCGAATGTAATCCCCCGGCGCCCTACGGTATTACTCATTGCCTAAGGAGAAAAACTCATGAAGAGACTTTTACTGATCGCGGGTCTTCTAATCACCCTCTGCCACATTGGGACGGCTGCTGTGTACGCCGCCTGCCGGTGTTATAACTGGTATGGGGACCTCGTATGCGAGGGGAATTTTTGCTGGGCCGATTCACTTGGAAATTGTCACTGCACGGACAAAGAAATTGAGGAATAGCTCAGGTAGCACGACCCAACTCCATTGTCCTAAGGAGAAAACGCATGAAGAGACTATTAATGATCGCGGGTCTTCTGATCACGCTTTGTAACGTCGGAACAGGTGCGGTGTACGCCATCTGCAAGTGTTTCGAAGATGGGGAGCTTGTGTGCCAGGCGGAATATTGCTGGAGGGAAAATGAACGTTGTTACTGCTCGGACGGTAGTTTTATATAGCTCGAGCAGAAATACTTCTGTGTAACCCGGCTGGATAATTTTTTCGTTTACAGGCAATCTGCTCACAAGAGCAGATTGCCTGGTCCTCGGTAAGGGCGACATTCCGGCAGATAAAATCGGATGGGTCCTCCAAGTACAACAATGGCCAGGGATACATTACTGATAACGTAGTGTATTGGTTCGGCACTTCATCGCCCCCCGCTGGTGGTTTCAATATTAGCTGGGCAGTAACTCCGCCTCCGTCAGGTCACCACAACTCAACCGACACATACGAATGGTGTGTTTACAGTAACGACTACTTCTATGGGTGTTTCGGATGTTCTATTTCTATGGCCCGCGCTATGCGAACTAGCGTCGTGTCCTAGCCCAGTTAGCCTGCGGAGCAGGTGTTGTATAAACACCGCCTGCTTTGCAGGCTAATCACATCCCAAGTTTTGACCCGCGTGCTGAGATTCTGATTCCTCTGCGATAGAATGTTCAGGGAGGCCACCCCTCGGTGAATATTGCGACGGAGGGGTGGCCACAGAGGGCCACCCCTACAAACAGGTTCAATGGACATGTGATGACTTTTAGAAAAATCATCGAGACCACTGCACCGCGATCTGTAATACTGATCAGACTCATAGTCGGCGCGGTGTTCCTCTCCGAGGGTATTCAAAAGTTTCTTTACTCTGCCGAACTGGGTGCCGGACGCTTTGTAAAGATTGGAATTCCCTTCCCGCAAATTATGGGGCCGTTCGTCGGTGTGACTGAGATTGTTTGCGGCACGCTGATTCTTTTGGGACTACTGACGCGGCTCGCGGCGATACCACTCATCATCAACATGCTCGTCGCTATTTCGTCGACGAAGATTCCGATTCTGCTTAAGAGCGGTTTCTGGTCTATGGCCCATGAGAGCCGGACGGATTTTGCCATGTTGCTCGGATCCATCTTCCTGCTGATTACGGGCGCGGGTGTGTGGTCCCTCGATGCCAAACTCTTTGCAAAGTCGCAAAGAATGGAGGAGTGAATGTCGCAAGTAGATCCTGGTTTTGCAATGCCCATGCGGACGCTCGGGGGCACAGGAGTACAAGTTTCACTTATCGGCCTGGGAGGCTGGCACCTTGGATTCAAGTCGATAGACGAGCAGTTGAGCATCCGCATAATTCGCAGCGCAATCGATCAAGGCATTAACTTCATGGACAACTGTTGGGACTATAACGAAGGGGCGAGTGAAATCCGCATGGGGAAAGCCCTTCAGGACGGATATCGCGATCGAGCTTTCGTGATGACAAAGATTGACGGCCGCACAAAGAAAGACGCGGCCAAACAGTTAGACGAATCTCTTCGCCGCCTCCAACTGGATCATATCGACCTGGTCCAACACCACGAGATTCTTCGCTACGAAGATCCGCATCGCATCTTTGAAGAGGATGGGGCCAACGCCGCGCTAGTTGAAGCGCGCGATGCAGGCAAGATCCGGTTCATTGGTTTTACTGGGCATAAAGATCCTCGCATCCACCTCTACACGCTCGAAGTCGCTAGAGAAAACGGATTTGAGTTTGATACCGTGCAGATGCCGCTCAACGTTATGGACGCCCATTATCGAAGTTTCGAAAAGATGGTGCTGCCCGAACTGGTCAAACAAAACATCGGTGTGCTGGCTATGAAAGCCCTTGCGAACGGAATGATTTTGGAATCGAAAACTGTGACCGCTATCGAGTGTCTTCACTACGCGATGAACTTACCTGCTTCGGTAGTGATCACCGGCTGTGAAAGCATGGAAGACCTGGAGCAGGCATTGACAGCGGCGCGCACGTTTAAGCCGATGACTGACGAGCAGGTCAGAAGTCTTCTTAGCAAAACGGAGCAACCGGCGTCTCGTGGAGAGTATGAACTCTTCAAGACTACTTCGATTTACGACGGTACGGCTTTGCATCCTGAATGGCTGGGCGAAGAACCAGAACGAGTTCAGCGCGTGATGCAGACTAATTGAGGCCACAAAGAGGCACAAAAGTCACAAAAAACCAGTGAAAACTTTTGTGTTGCTTGTGCTCCTTTGTGACTTCCCATCCCTTTGAGGCAACTAGCATGACCCCCGAACAAACTCCCTTACCTCGGAAACCCTTTCGACTGTGGCCCGGCGCGATCCTCGTCGCGCTCCAGTGGCTGGCCTGGTTTGTAGTCCCCGCCGTCTTTCCTGGCGCTGCTCCCTTCGGGTTATTAGTTGGAGCGTTGTGCGGGTTGGCGATCATCTTGTGGTGGCTGTTCTTCAGCCGCGCACCGTGGCTCGAGCGCATAGGGGCGCTTGTGCTGATCGTCATTGCCCTGATCGGAACCAAGCGCATCGTGCACGAGTCGATTGCGGGCGGCGGGATGGGAATGTTGCTCTACATCCTCGCGATCCCGGTCATGAGTCTCGCGCTGGTTGCATGGGCCGTGGTCACTCGTCGCTTCTCTACCGTACCACGGCGCGCTGCGTTCGTTGTGGCGATCCTGCTCGCGTGTGGAGTGTTTACGATAATCCGAACTGGCGGCCTTACTGCCGAGTTCGATAACGATATCCATTGGCGATGGTCCAAAACTCCTGAGCAACTACTGCTGGCGCGGGCTAACGAGGAGACGGCAGCCGCGACCCCCGCAGCCGCACTCCCAACACCAACCAACTCAGGAACCGATTGGCCAGGCTTCCGCGGCTCACAGCGCGACAGCATCGTTCGCGGTGTGCGGATCAAAACTGATTGGTCTGCGTCTCCGCCAGTCCAACTTTGGCGGCGGCCGGTTGGACCAGGATGGTCATCGTTCGCGGTCCACAACGGCCGCTTCTACACACAGGAACAACGCGGTGACGACGAGATCGTTGCCTGCCACGATGTGGTAACCGGCAAGCTCGTGTGGAGGCACAGCGACCGGGCACGGTTCTGGGAATCGAATGCAGGTCCCGGTCCGCGCGCAACTCCAACCTTCAGCAATGGTCGCGTGTACACACAAGGTGGAACCGGAATCGTGAACGCGCTCGACGCCGCGACTGGCAAGGTCGTGTGGTCGCGCAACGCAGTGACGGACACCGGTGCGAAAGTTCCTACCTGGGGTATTGCCGGTTCACCCTTGGTGGTCAACGATCTGGTCGTCGTTGCCGCCGCGGGCAATCTCGTGGCCTACGATCTCGCGAGCGGCAAGCCGCGTTGGTCAGGTCCGGCCGGTGGCGCCGGTTACAGTTCGCCACAACTCTTGACGATCAATGGAGTCCCTCAGATTGTGATGCTGAGCTCAAAGGGCGCGACCAGTGTTGCGGTGAGTGACGGCAAGTTACTTTGGGAGCACGGGTGGGGAGGCGAGCCGATCGTGCAGCCGGCGGCCACTGCAACGGGCGACATTCTGATCAGCGTCAGCGAGAGTAGCGGCCTTCGGCGGCTCGCTGTCGCACAAGGCTCCGGCGGATGGACCGTTCAGGAACGCTGGACATCGGAAGAACTGAATCCATGGTTCAACGACTTTGTCGTTCACAATGGACATGCGTACGGCTTCAATGGCAGCACGATCACGTGCATCGATCTGGAGAATGGTCAACTCAAGTGGAAGGGCAAACGATACGGTTACGGCCAGATGGTCCTGTTATCCGAGCAGGAGTTGCTACTCGTTTTATCTGAACAAGGCGAGCTCGCGCTGGTGAAAGCGGCGCCGGATCAGTTCACAGCGTTAGCGCAATTCCCGGCACTCGAGGGCAAGACGTGGAATCATCCCGTGCTTGCAGGCGACATTCTGCTCGTTCGCAACGATCACGAGATGGCGGCGTTCCGGTTGCCACTCGAGGGCTGAGGCGGCTTTGCACGAAAAGTCTTAATTCGACTTCTTCTCTCTGCAACCTCTGTGTTCTCTGTGCCTTGTGGTTCACTATTACTTAGAAAAACAACCACAAGACACAGAGAGCACAGAGGTTGCACAGAGAACAGCGAGGCCTCTGCTTTTCCAGACTTCCGGCGAGTGATTGAACTCG
>JAICGZ010000148.1 GCA_025922875.1 Pyrinomonadaceae bacterium | reverse complement strand
TTCTTAACTCCGACGGTTAAGAAGTTGATGGGACGCGTTAGCTGACAGGATTTGCAGGATTTTCAGATTAACGAGATAGATATCATGTAAATCCTGTAAAATCCTTTAATCCTGTCTAAATGTTGGAGTCGCACTTGGACGAGGTCGTGTCCAACAATGATTCTGGCTTTTGGCAAAGCTCAAAACGGAGGAGAATATGTCTGAGGAACGGTTTGACAAGGCGGCGGCGGTGAAGCTCTTGAATCAGATCATGGAGGCGGAACTGGCGGGCGTCGTTCGCTACACCCACTATTCGTTGATGATCTTTGGTCATAACAGAATCCCGATCGTGAGTTGGTTGCGTAACGAAGCCAACACTTGTTTGTCGCACGCGAATGAGGCCGGTGAGCTCGTCACCCATTTCGGTGAACACCCGTCGCTCAAGATCGGCAACTTACTCGAGACTCACAAGCACGGCATCAACGACATTCTTGCCGAATCTCTGCAAGCTGAGAACGAAGGTCTCGTGCTTTACAGACAGTTACTGGACCTGGTACGCGATCGCTCGGTGTTGCTGGAAGACTACGCGCGGCGCATGATCGCTGAAGAAGAACTCCACGTCGGAGAAGTGAACAAGATGATGCGCAAGCCTGGCGAGATCTGAACTAACATTGTGTTAACCGAATATTGAAGAAGAACCCTCCCCCACAGCAGCATCACATCACCGAACTACTCGCTGAGTGGAGCGACGGAAATCAATCCGCGCTCGACGAGCTGTATCCGCTGGTCTATGACGAACTGCACCGGCTCGCGCGGCGCTACATGAGCCGGGAGCGAAAAGGGCACACCCTCCAAACCACCGCATTAATAAACGAGGCATACGTCCGTCTCGTCGATCAAAGAAACGTTCACTGGGCCAATCGTTCGCACTTCTTCGCCATCTCGGCGCAGATCATGCGACGCATTCTGATTGACCATGCACGGCGGCACGCTTATGCAAAACGCGGCGGCGGGGCGCAACAAGTCTCTCTGGAAGAAGCTGCAACAGTCACGCCGGATCAGAGTTTGGAATTGATCCGCCTGGACGAAGCGCTGAAGAGTTTATCGGAGATGGATCCGCGGCGCGGTCAGGTGGTCGAGTTGAGATACTTTGGCGGGCTCAACAACGAGGAGATCGCGGGCGTTTTGAACGTTTCCGAAAACACCGTGACGCGCGATTGGAACATGGCGCGTGCGTGGCTCTATCAACAACTCACAGGGAGCGGAGCTAATTGAATCCCGAACGCTGGCAACAGGTCAGTCGCATATTCAAGTCGGCGATCTCGCTCGACGATGAAGCACGCGCTGAATACGTTGCCGGGCAATGCGGCGTAGATGAGTCACTGCGTGTCGAGGTCGAGAAACTGATTGAATCGCACCAGCGTGCGAGTGAAGAGAAGTTTATTGAAGGAATGGCGGCTGAAGCCGGTGCGGCGTTAATAATCGCTGACGATGAAATCGAAAAACAGAGCGCTCTTAATAAAGGACAGCAGTTCGGTTCCTACGTCATTCTCGACGCGCTCGGGGCGGGCGGTATGGGTGAGGTTTATCTTGCGAAAGATTCGCGACTCGATCGAACTGTCGCGCTGAAGGTGCTGTCGCAGGACATCTCGTCAGACCAGCGACGCATGCAGCGTTTTCGCCAGGAAGCAAAAATCGCGTCGTCTCTAAACCAGCCCAACATTGTTACCATCTTCGAATTTGGCGAAGTGGATGGACTGACTTTTCTCGCCACCGAGTTCATAGACGGCGAAACGCTGCGTGATTACCTGCGCGCGAAAAAACTGAAAATCGGAGAGATCCTCGAGATAGCAATCCAGGTGCTGGCGGCGCTTGATGCTGCTCACGAAGCCCGCATCGTTCATCGCGATATCAAACCCGAAAACGTGATGATTAGGCGGCGCGACCGTGTAGTGAAAGTGCTCGATTTCGGTCTCGCTAAAGTGACGGAGAAAAGATCGTCTGTACTGACCGATCACGACGCCGACTCGGAAGCCGCCACTGCATTCAAAACTGCTCCGGGCCTGGTGATGGGTACCGTCAACTACATGTCACCCGAGCAGGCGCAGTCGCACGCGCTCGATGAGCGGACCGACATCTGGAGCACGGGCGTAATGATTTACGAGATGGTTTCCGGACTGATGCCTTTTAAAGGAGCGACGACCAGCCACACGATCGTGCAGATCCTCGAGAAGGATCCGGTGCCTTTGACTCAATTCACTTCGCGGCAAGCGCCGGAAGAATTGCAGCGGATCGTGTCAAAGGCGTTGGCCAAGAGCCCGGACGATCGCTATCAGACCGCGAAAGACATGCTGATCGATCTGCGGAGTCTGAAGCGGCACATGGACCTCGACGCGGAAATTCAGCGCACGTCGTCATCAGGGAGTCCGCGAGTTACCGTCGCCACTGATGAAACGCCTCACGAGCCAAATAAGAAACGAGTCGTGATCTATGCGCTGATCGCGATGGCGGTGGTGACTGCCGCAATCTTCGGCATAAACATCTGGCGCTCTTCGCGTGCACGAACAAACGCTTCTATAACGCCTCCGGCTGCGGCTCCCGTTGCTGAGCGCTCACTCACGTATTGGATCACGGTGCAGAAGTTCAGAAATGGAAGGCCCTACCAACCGCCGTTTACCCAGCCTGGTGAAATGATCTTTGAGGCCGACTACCAGATCCGCGTGAACATTCGCAGTCCGCAGTCAGGTTACTTATACGTGCTCAATGAAGGTCCACCCGAAGCGTCTGCACAACCTGAGTTCGTTGTCGTATTTCCTTCGCCGACTGCAAACAGTGGCTCGCCGCTCGTGGCCGCCGAGCAGTTGGTGCAGATTCCGGAACAGTCGTGGCTGAAATTCGACGCGCAGCAGGGCACAGAAAAACTTTGGCTGGTGTTTGCGGAAAACGCGGTGCCTGAGCTCGAGGCTGTAAAGTCGTTCGCCAATCCGCAAACGCGCGGACTGATCACCGATCCAGCCCGGAATAAGGTCGTGCAGAACTTTCTAACTACTCACTCGTCCACCAAACCGGGCTATGAGAAAGGCGAGGCGCTGACGACTCTGAAAACCCCGCAAAAGCTGCTCGTCTACGCCATCCGGCTCGAGCATCACTGAAACCTAAATTCGCGTTGACCTCCACTCTCGTGAGGCATATGATTGCGGCCACACGCGACGGTAGAAAAGGCTTTTCCAGATTGGTTTCCCTCTCATTTGCGGTTTCGGCGACAACACCGGACGGTGGTGGTTTTCCGAAGCAGTTCTCGCGTTAATAATTGAGAAGAGACGCGGCGTACGCAAGCCCCGCTGAAGGGGATCGCACGTTCGCAAGCCCCAGAGCACAAACCTCCGGTTTGTGTTAACCCGAAAGACCCACCTAGGAGGAAGCATCATGAGCGAAAAACAGTTTGACGAGATCAAGATTCACGTTGTAAACGGCGGTAGGTCCCTGGATCAGCAGATGCTGAAGGGCTGTTACTTCTATCCCAGCGCAGACGACCCTAACAAATACAACTTCTTCAGTAAGTACGACATGCTGCTGGCGAGCGACATTGAAGACGGTAAAGACTTTGGGTTTAGCCTCGGTCCTTTCAAATGGGTCGCGGTCACTGACTTTGCGAAATCGAAGGGCAACTGGGCAAACACCGATCAAACAGGCATTCTTCCGATCATTCGATCGCCCGGCCAGGGGGAAGGAGAAGGCACCTTCCAGGTTCAAACCGGCGGTCAAGGGTCCGTGAGCGTTTCGTCCGCTTCGGCGTAGTTTCCCTGTAAATACATTCGGCGGCCACCCAGCTTCGGCGAGGTGGCCGCGAACACCATTTTCAACGGGTTATGGAAAAGAGACTTTTTCCACTTCTGGTTCGGCTACTCGCAGCACTGTCGATTGTGTTACCTGTGCTTGCGCAAACGCCCACGGGTCTCCCGACCCTGACTGCCGTACAACGCGAACTCAAAGGAGGCGAGACTCATTCCTTTCAAATATCTTTGACCGCAGGGCAGTTTTTGCACGCCGTAGTCGAGCAGGAAGGTATCGATGTGACAACCTCGGTTTTCGGACCCGATGGCAAGCAACTGAGTGAGAGCGACAGCCCGAACGATCGATGGGGAACAGAACCTATTCTGCTGGTGGCTACGACCTCCGGTGATTACCGCGTTGACGTGGGTTCGCCAAATAGCAAGGCTCCCGCCGGCCGTTACCAAATACAAATTATTGCTTTGCGCGAGGCTACCCCGGTCGATAGGGGGCACGTCGCGGCCCAATTCGCGTTTGACGAGGCAAGTAAATTGAGAGCGCAACCGAACGCCCCCGCAAGACGTGCCGCGATCGAAAAATTTCGGGAGGCATCGTCGCTCTTTCAGGCCGCGGGAGACACGTACCGGCGTGCTCTTAGCTTGTTGTCAATCGGTATGACCTATTACCGTTTAAATGAAATCCGCAGCGCGCTTGAATATTTCGACCAGACCCTGGCGTTAGCAGTCAGCCTCGGAAATCGCCAGTTGGAAGCCGGCGCCGCAAACTACGCGGGCGGCATGCTCAATTTACTAGGCGATGTCGGCAAAGCTTTGGTCCAATACCAGCGAGCACTCAAAGCGGCGCGAGAGGCCGGCTGGCGCCTGGCAGAAGGAGGTGCCCTAAGCAACATTGGCGCGATTTACAACGACGTTGCCGACTGGCAAAACGCGCTGGAGTATTACCGGCAGGCACTGTCGCTCTTTCAGACACTCGGTAATAAACAAAGCGAGGCGACCACATTAAATAACATCGGCATCGCGTACACCTTGTCGGGCGAACAGGAAAAGGCGCTCGACTATCTACAGCAATCTCTTTCCTTATATCGCGCCGGCAAAGATAAAAACGCTGAGTCTTACACTCTGCTTAACATCGGTCGCGTCTATGCCAGGTTGGATAAATACCGTGAGGCACTGGCCTATTACAACCAGGCACAAACCATTCAACGTGAGACGAACAATCGCGCTCAGGAAGCGGAAACACTGGACGAGATCGGCGGGACTTATTCTGCTGAGGGTCAGCCCGAAAAAGCTCTCAACTATCACCGCCAGGCACTTGAGATTCAACGTTCTGTAGGAAATCTCCGTCGTGAGGCGCTGGCATTAACGAACCTCGGCGAAGCCTACAATCTTCTCGGACGATCTGAGCCGGCGCTGGAGCAGTTTAATCAAGCACTCTCAATCCTTCGCACCATCGGTGACGCGAGCCTCATAGCGACTGCATTAGGGGGCGCCGCTCGAGCCGAGCATAAACGGGGCAATCTCAAAGAAGCACGCAAACACATTGAGGAGTCGCTGGCATTGATCGAAGCCGTGCGCGCGCGTTCCAGCAGTTTGCAGATGCGCACTTCCTATCGAGCTTCAGTTGAGAACGCCTACGAATTCTATGTAGATGTCCTGATGCAGCAGCACGCCGAAAGTCCCTCCGCGGGACACGATAGAGAGGCGTTAGAAGCAACTGAGCGTGGCCGCGCACGTAGTCTCCTGGAGCACCTGTTTGAGACGCGAATAGATATTCGACAGGGTGTTGACTCTGCTTTGATCGAAAAGGAGCGTGAGCTCACGCAAGTGCTGAACGCGAAGGCGCAGCGCGAAATGCAGTTCAAGGCGCGCAAGGGCGGCAGCGAAGAATTAGCAAGCTTGCAACGGGAAATCAGTGTGCTGGAAGACGAGTACCAGCAGGTGCAAGCCGCCATTCGCAAGTACAGCCCACAGTACTCTGCCCTCACTCAACCGCGGCCACTCAATCTGAAAGAGATCCAGGAACAACTCGATCCAAATTCGCTCCTGCTCGAATACTCCCTGGGCGCCGAACGAAGCTACCTTTGGGCTGTAACGCAGAACTCGTTGCGGAGTTATGTATTGCCGAAGCGAGAAGACATTGAGAAGGATGCGCGGCAGGTATATGACTCGCTGACGGCTCGCAGTGTTGTTAAGTCTGTGGAAACTCGCGTGCAGCGACAAGCGCGCATAGCGGAGGCCGATGCGCAGTTCCTACAAGCGGCTGCTGATCTGGGACGAATGATACTCACGCCCGCTGTTACCGAGTTGGGAACAAAACGATTAGTAGTGATTGCGGATGGCGCACTGCAATATGTACCGTTCGCTGCGTTGCCAGTAAATGGATCGTCTCGCCCGTTGGTGGTGGATCACGAAGTTGTCAGTCTTCCGTCTGCTTCAGCGTTAGCGGTTCAGCGCCAGAGTTTGGCCAACCGCAAACCATCGCCAAAGGGCCTCGCCGTGATCGCGGATCCCGTGTTCTCGACTGCTGACGCGCGATTCAGAAGCAGCACGCCTGCGAAGGAAGGTGCAGTTAGCAGGGCGACCGCGGCGAACGACACCCGCATCATCGAACACCTCTCGGGCGGCCCCGGTGGTCAGCTTGCGATTAGACGTTTGCCTTTCACGCGGCATGAGGCCGATCAGATTCTCGCCGTCGCACCCGCGGGAGCGAACTTCAAGGCCCTTGATTTTCGTGCAAATCGATCCGTCGCCACGAGCGGAGAGTTGAGCCAGTACCGTTATGTTCACTTCGCCACTCACGGTTATCTCGACACCACGCGAGCCGGACTCTCAGCCATCGTGCTCTCGATGATTGATGAGCAAGGCAATCCGCAGGACGGTTTCCTGCGCACGCATGATATTTACAATCTCAAGTTGCCGGCGGAATTGGTGGTGCTGAGCGCGTGCGAAACCGGTCTCGGGAAAGAAGTGAAGGGCGAAGGTATTGAGGGCCTGACGCGAGGGTTCATGTATGCCGGAGCGCGCCGTGTAATTGTTAGTTTGTGGAACGTCAACGACAAGGCGACGGCCTCTTTGATGCAACGTCTCTACCTCGGCATGTTGCGGGGTAATAAAACGCCGGCTGCCGCCTTGCGCGCTGCGCAGCTCGAGATGCTGCGCACTCGGCAATGGCAGTCGCCTTACTATTGGGCTGCGTTTGTGATGCAGGGTGAATGGAATTGAATTCGTAGTTCGTTGGGGGCAGAAGGGATTAGTCATGAGAGTAGTTATAGGTTTTTTGTTACTGATCGTGAGTGTGACATCGTTTTCGTGGGCCCAACAGGCTGACGACGTGACGCGAAAACTCTGGGACACTGCTTTTAACAGTTCGTCTACAAATAAAAAGAGCACACGCCGCCGCTCAAGCGGAAACTATCGCAATGCGACGCCCAATGTGCCCGTTGACAAGGTCGCACCTGACACGGTTGTCGGCGTCACTCTCTGGCGCCTGCGCGCCGCGAATCGAGCTGAGTCAGGGGAGCGATTGATCGTTCACGACGACAACGCAACCAGCGAGTGGCTGCCGGAACGAATCTCAGCCGGCACAAGACTGGTCCAGGGAGATAAACTGCGAATCAGCGTCGAAGCGGTACGTGCAGGTTACCTGTATGTGATCGATCGAGAGCAGTATGCGGACGGCACTTTAGGAGAACCCTATTTGATCTTTCCTACGAAGCGTACCGCAGGCGGCGACAACCAGGTAGCGATCGGTAGACTGGTCGAGATCCCGGCGCAGGATGACAGTCCACCATTCTTCACGATGAAAAAGAGCAGGCCCGATCATGTTGCAGAAGTTCTCAGCGTACTCGTGAGCCCGACGCCGCTCGAGGAAGTGCAGATCACGGACAAGGCGCAGAAACTTACACCAGCGCAGGTGGCGGAGTGGGAAAAGTCCTGGGGCTCGAGCGTCGGGCGTTTGGAGATGTCCGCAGCGGGCCAGGCCTGGACCAAAGAAGAGAAGGACGCAAGGACGAGGGCGTTGACCGCCAGTGCGCCCGCGCCGCAGCTTCTTTTCTATCGACCCAGCGTCAAGCCGACGGAGCCAATGTTCGTGAAGCTGCGACTTCAGTACCGGAAATAAAGTTTCCCGCAAAGGCGCAAAGAGGGCAAAGTCCTACTTTGCGTCCTTTGCCCCCTTTGCGCCTTTGCGGGAGAACTACTTGTAAAACTTCCAATTCGTAACGAAGTCACGCGTCAGCTTCTGATTCGTGATCGCCGCCCGCAGCATCTCGATCGGGATCCGATTCTCTTTCAACAACGCATCGTTGTAAGCACGGTTCGTCATCTTCCCGGATCCAACCAACTCTTTGTGCATTGCATACTGCTGTAATCCACCAATCAGATACGCGATCTGGTAAAGCGGTCCGTAGCTGCCGTCGAACGAACGCCTGACTTCGGCGGTCGCGTTGTCGCGCTCATGTCCGACTCTGTTGACCAGCAGATCGATGCACTCCTGCGGCGTCATCTTCTCGAGGTGAAAATTCAGTGAGAAGATAATTCGCGCACAGCGGTGCATGCGCCAGAAGAGCATGCCGATCCGGTTCTCAGGCGTCTTTGCAAAGTTCAAGTCCCACAGCAACAGCTCCCAGTAAAGCGCATTTCCCTCGGTCCAAAACGGCGTACCAAAGATTCCTCGATATGGTTTGTTGCGCGCGGCCATGAAACCCTGAAGATGGTGGCCCGGAATCAACTCATGATGGACCGTCGCGCGCGAGAAGTGGATATTGTTTCCGCGCATACTCATCATCTTTTGCTCGTGCGCCATCGTGTTTGTCGGAAACGAGACTTGAATCACTTCGCCGCCGAGGAAGAACGGACTGATTAGCTGTCGCTCGGGACTCAACATCTCCATGCGCCAGCTCTCCTTCGCGAGCTCGGGAACTGTTACCAGGTTGTTGTCTTCGACAAACTTGATCGCCTCGAGTGCGAGGTCGCGGATCATTTGCGGCTGCTTGCCGGGTTCGACGTAAAGGTTTTTTACGTGTTCGAGTGCCTTGTGCCAATCGTCGCCGTAGCCGAGATCGCGCGACGCCTTCTTCATCTCATTTTCACACCAGGCCATTTCCTTCTCGCCGATCGCGATCAATTCTTCCGGTGTGTAAGGAATCATCTCGGAACGCAGTTCACTCAGTAGCGCTTCGCGGCCGATTGGATCGCCGACGATGTCGCTCGCGTCGCCCGGGCGTGCATTGCTGCTACCCGGTCGCTGGAAACCCTGTCCACCGCCTGCCTGGCCAGCTCCGCCTGGACCACCACCCCCTGGTCCGCGATTCGGTCCCGCCTGTGTCTGTGTTTGTATCTGGCCGCCTTCCGGTTTGATACCGACAACGCGCTCGGTAATAAAACTCGCGTAGTTCGTCATCGCCTGATCGAGCGAGCGATAGGGCTCCTCGTTCCACCACGTAAACAACGGATCATAGCCGTTATAGAACGTGTACCAGTTGCGCAGGTTGGTGCGCAGTCCATTGATTGCGGCGACCGCGCGATTCGCCACGGTTTTCTTCACGCGCACCGACTCGACGCTCGCGTCGCCGCCGCGACTTTCCGACCGCAGACCAAGCTCGACGGCGCGACGCCTTTCATCGACCTGTTTTCTCAATTCCGTTAGTGTCGCGGCAGCTTTCGCCGGATTGAGTGGCTCCATGCGCCGGCGTGTCTCTTCCAACTCGATTATCCGGGTTGCAAAGGGAAGCAGCGGTTCGATCTCGTTGATTTGTCGCGACTGAATATCGAGTTGCCGCAACTCGTATTCGAGAAGGTTTTTGAAGAGTATGTAATCGATCTTGCCGTCCTGGCTCATCGAGTCGAAGTCGAGACTCTGAAGCGAAGCCAGCCAATCGCTGTAGAACTTTTTAAACCGCTCGCGTCTTGCGCGCGACACGTTCACCGGATACGAGCGTGAAAGACTGCCACGATCGACGGTGTACCGTTCGATAGCGCTCCGCATCTCGCTGACCGGCGCCCTTGCTCCGTTTTGCGCAGGTACCTGTACTAAAAGGCAGAATAACAACGGGATGACGATTAAGGGCCGGGCTGAGCGCATTCTTTGTCTCCTGGTCAGGAATTGGATCGAATCTGCCACAGATTACACAGATTACACGGATTTTCACAGATCGCTGTCTGTGTAATCTGCGTAATCTGTGGTTGCGCCTTCGAGGAGGCCTTTGCTAGAATCCCGGCTCGTTACAGGGCAGTTTTCTAACTTTTGATAGGACGCTCCGGAAGACCTTCGCATGAATCGAACATTCACTCGATTCTTTACTTTTTGATTGCCGGCCCGCAACCACGCGGGCGCGCGGCGAAGGCGCTCCTATCGAATCCGATCGACTGTAGTAACAAATTTAGTGAATCGTAAATCGTAGGAATGTCTTCGGCCTTGGGACTAAAGGGCCTTTTTTGTAGTCCCCGCGCTTAGGTGTTGCGACGGCTGAGGACACAGAAATGAGCGAGATCAACGTACAACTAAAAAACGGTGAACCGGTTCTCGTGCCTGATTCAGCCACGGTCGCGGAAGCTCTCAAGAAGCTCGATCGCGACCTCGCGAAGCAGGCGTTGGCCGCAAGGGTCGGCGATCGCGAGGTGGATCTCACCGCTCAACTCGACACGCTTCGTCCAAACGGCGAGGCAGTGCAAATCGAACCGATAGTGCCGCAAACGCGCGACGGGCTCGAGGTGTTACGCCATTCAACGGCGCACCTGCTGGCCGCGGCGGTCCTCGATCTGTTTCCCGGCACGAAGCTGGGAATCGGACCAGCGCTGCTCGACGATCCGCGCTACGGCTTTTTCTACGATGTGATCACGCCACGCGCGTTGACCGAAGCCGATCTGTCCATCATCGAGAAACGAATGAAGCAGATTGCCAGTAAGAACCTGGCTTATCGACGCGACGAGATTCCCAAGCACGAGGCCCTGCGCGTATTTGGTGAACGCGACGAGCCGCTGAAGTGTGAGTTGATCGATGAAAAGGCCGGCGATAGCGTCAGTGTTTACTACATCGACGGCTCTCCGTTCATCGACTTCTGTCTTGGTCCACACGTACCAAACACGAACAAGCTGCGCGCTTTCAAGCTTCTCTCGCTTGCCGGCGCTTACTGGAAAGGCGACGCATCGCAGCAGCAGATGCAGCGCATTTACGGCACGGCGTTCTTTACGCAGGAGGAGCTCGACGCGTGGCTCAAGCAACGTGAAGAAGCCGAGAAGCGAGATCATCGCCGTCTGGGCCGCGAACTCGACCTGTTTTCGATTCAGGAAGAGTACGGGCAGGGGTTGATCTTCTGGCATCCCAAAGGCGGCGCGATCCGCAAGGAGATGGAAGACTATCTCCGTCACGAACTGCTGGTGCGTGGCTACGGCCTCGTCTTCACGCCCCATATCGCGAAACGCGAACTGTGGTTCACGAGCGGGCACGAACACAATTACGCCGACTCGATGTTCTCGCCGATGGAGTTCGAGGAGCAGGAGTTTCGCATCAAGCCGATGAACTGCCCGTTTCACATCGGCATTTACAAGTCAGCACAACGCTCGTATCGCGATCTGCCGCTTCGCTATGCGGAGCTGGGGGCGGTCTATCGTGCAGAACTCTCCGGCACGTTGCATGGTCTGACGCGGGTACGCGGTTTTACGCAGGATGACGCGCATATCTTCTGCACGAGGGAAATGGTACGCGCTGAGATCCTCGGCTGTATCGATTTTGCTTTCCATCTTTTCGAAGCGTTTGGTTTCAAGGACATCAAAGTCGAGCTTTCAGTCAGAGGTGACGATCGCAGTGCTTACCTCGGTTCGGACGAGGATTGGGAACGCGCCGAAGCGGCGTTGGTAGATGCGTTAAATAACAAGCAGATTCCTTATCAGCGAATCGAAGGCGAAGCGGTTTTCTACGGTCCAAAGATCGACATTCGAATCGAAGACGCGATTGGGCGCACGTGGCAGTTGACGACGATCCAGTTTGATTTTAATTTGCCGGAACGTTTTCAACTCGAATACATCGGCGAAGACAACAAACCGCACCGGCCGATCATGATTCACCGGGCGCTGTTTGGATCGATGGAACGTTTCTTCGGTGTGTTAATCGAGCACTATGCCGGAGCGTTCCCGATGTGGCTCGCCCCTGTGCAAGTGGCGGTGCTGCCGATCACGGATCGCATCAACGATTATGCCGCAGAGTTGGCGCGCGAGCTTCGCGCTGCGGGCTTCCGTGTTGAAGCAAACCTGCGCAGCGAAAAAATTGGTGCGAAGATACGAGATGCGCAGTTACAGAAGGTGCCGTTTATGCTCGTGCTTGGCGATCGTGAGATGGAGCAGAAAACGGTAGCGGTTAGAGAACGTGCAAGGGGGGACATCGGTGTCATGCCGTTTGCGGAATTCAAAGAGATGGCGCGCCGGTTGGTCGAAACGCGCGCGTTGACTAACAACAATCAAACCCAGGAGGTGCAGCAATAGCTACAGGCTTTCGTGGTCGCGGTCAGCGTCCTGATAACAGGCGTGTGCCGCCGGTACGTATTAACGAAAGAATTCGCGTGCCTGAGGTGCGCGTGATTGGTGAGGAAGGAGAGCAACTGGGCGTAATGGATGTGCGCGATGCGGTTCGCGCCGCCCGGGAGAAGGGGTTGGATCTCGTTGAGGTCGCCCCGAACGCAGATCCTCCGGTTTGCCGGATCATCGACTTCGGAAAATATCAATACGAAGCGAAGAAGAAGGCGAACGAGGCGAAGAAGAAGCAAGTAACGATCACGGTCAAGGAAGTAAAGTTCCGACCGGGCACTGACGATCACGATTACGAGTATCGCATGAAGCATGCGCGCGAGTGGTTGCAGGACGGCGACAAGGTGAAAGCCACGATCTGGTTTCGCGGGCGCGAGATGACTCATCGTGAGTTAGGCGCGCGAATACTGGAGCGACTGGAGCACGATCTCTCCGATGTTGGTGAGGTTGAAGCGCGGCCAAGGATGGAAGGGAACCAGATGTTCATCATCCTTGGACCAAAGAGACATAAGGGCGGTGGCGCCGCGAAACCAGAGGCGCCCACCCAGTAAAGGAAAGGAACCAATCAATGCCTAAACTTAAGACCCACAAAGGTGCGGCGAAGCGAGTACGGCTGACGGCTACCGGAAAGATCAAACGGGGCCATTCGCATGCGCGGCACATATTGACGAAGAAGACTAATAAGCGAAAGCGTCACTTGGATATCGATGTGCTCGTCTCCAAGGCTGATCACGATCGCGTGATGTCGATGTTGCCATACGGCAGAGACTGAACATTGCCGATTGCCATTTCCAATTGCCAGATTTTAGTTTCAATTGGCAATCGGCTGGCAATCGGAAATATCGATAAAGGAGGAATCATCATATGCCTAGAGCAAAACGTGGCAACAAGCGTCTCGAGAGACGCAAGAAGATATTGAAACTGGCGAAGGGATATCGCGGCACTAAATCGAAACTCTACCGGTCAGCGAAGGAGTCAGTCGAGCGCGGGTTGAATTTTGCTTACACGGGACGCAAGTTGAAGAAACGCGACTTTCGCAGCTTGTGGATTGTGCGTATCGGCGCCGCCGCACGCTTGAATGGCCTGAATTATTCGCAGCTCATGCACGGTCTGAAACTGGCGAACGTGGAACTCGATCGAAAGGTTCTTGCCGATCTCGCTGTGCATCAACCTGATTCGTTTGCAACCGTTGCGGCCCAGGCCAAGAGCGCGTTGGAAAATGAACAACGAAACAAGGCGGCTTAGTTCTTGAAAGGAATAGATCAGTGAAAAATACAATTAGCGAATTGCGAATCCGGTTTAGCCTGCTGGCGCTCACCGTCCTGTTCGGCAGCATCGTTGCGTTTGCCCAGGGATCTATGGCTCCTGACTTGTCGGGCACGTACGAGGGAATCGTGAAGATGCCGGGCGCGCCCGAAGGAAAAGTTTCGCTTGAATTGAAAAACGATGGCGGAAAAATATCAGGGCGTGCGATCCATGGTCCGAAGACTGTCGAGATCACGGAAGCAAAGTTAGAGAATGGCACGCTCACAGTCCGTTTTGACCAAGACCACGCGTACGTCGCCAGGGTTGATGGAGATAAGCTGGTCGGCGAAGTCAGCGATGGACCAAAGAAGTTCCCGCTTGAACTCAAAAAGGTTTCAGCTACTGCTGCCGCTGCTCCGGTCGCTGCCGCTGCTCCGGTCGCTGCCGCTGGTCCAGTCAATCTCAACGGTCAATGGGATGCGATCGCGGACGCAAACGGGCAGCCGTTTCCCTTCCTGTTAGAGCTGAAGGTTGAGGGTGAGAACGTCACCGGCAGCAGCAGTTCGCAACTCGGTGATTCCGCTGTGAAGGCGGGTACGTGGAAAGACGGCAAGCTCGTGTTTCAGCTCGAAGGTTCAAACGGCGTGATCTCGATGAGCGCTGTTGTCGTCGAGGGAAAACTTTCAGGCGAGTTTGATTACGCCGGCCAGTTGCAAGGCAGATGGGTGGCGGTGAAGAAAAACTGAGACAGGATTTTCAGGATGTTTACAGGATTTACAAGATGACATCCTGCTCATCCTGAAAAATCTTGTGAATCCTGTTAAATGACTGAACAATCGCCTCAAGCTCAAATAGACTTAATCTACAAAGCGTTCGAGCAAGACTTCGAACGCTTTGCTCCTTTTATTGACGACGCGTCAATGCTTGGGCTCGAACAAGCGCTGGCCGAACAGCGTGCACTGGTTGAATTACGCACCCGCCATCTTGGAAAAAAGAGCGCACTTGCGGCTGCCAAGAAGCTGATTGGCCGCGTTGCGCCAGAGGAGCGAGCTGGCTTCGGTCAAAAGGTTCAAGCGACTGAAGAGAAGGTCGCCGAGCTAATCCAGGAGGTTGAGCTTAGTTTAGGAATATACATTGACAACGAACGCACGGCTCGTGAAAGCATCGACGTAACGATGCCGGGCAGGCGTCCTCGCTCCGGACATCGCCATCCGATCACGTTGATGCGCGAGCGTCTGGAAGACATCTTCGTCGCTCTCGGATACGCGATCGAGGACGGTCGAGAGATCGAGACTGACTTCTACAACTTCGACGCCCTCAACATTCCGCAAAACCATCCAGCCCGAGCATGGCAGGATACGTTCTACACTACCGACGGTTTTGCACTTCGTACGCAAACATCGACCGTCCAGATACATGCGATGCAACGTCGCGGCGTGCCTGTGCGCATGATCGCACCGGGCCGCGTGTTTCGACGTGACACTCCCGATCCCACTCACAATCCGATGTTCTTCCAGGTTGAAGGCTTGTGTGTCGATCGCGGTATAACGATGGCGCACTTGAAGGGAACGGTGGGCGAGTTTCTGCGTCGCATGTTTGGTCCTGAGACGGTGACGCGCTTTCGACCCTCGTACTTTCCGTTCACCGAACCGAGTGCGGAGTTTGATTTCAGCTGTTTCAAATGCAAGGGCAGCGGGTGTCGCATCTGCAAGAACTCCGGCTGGATCGAGTTAGGCGGCTCGGGCATGGTCCATCCGAACGTGCTCCGCGCCGTTGGTGTCGACAGCCAGGAGTATTCCGGGTTTGCGTTTGGTCTCGGAATCGATCGGATGTGCGCGTTGATGTATGAACTCGATGACATCCGGCTGCTGTTTGAGAACGACGTGCGGTTCCTCGAAAAGTTTGAGTAACACGGATTAGACGGATTTAAATGTTCATTAGTTACGAGTGGCTTAAGGAATTTATCGAGACCAGGCGCAGCCCGGAGGAGTTGCGAGAGCGGCTGACGATGGTTGGTTTGGCTATCGACGCGGTCGAAGAGCGCGATCATGATGTAGTGCTCGACGTCGAGGTGCCGTCGAACCGGCCTGACTGTCTTTCGCACGTCGGCATCGCGCGTGAAGTCGCCGTGATTGAAAAGGGCCGGATGCATTTGCCTGCCCCGGCGCAGCTAAAAACCCAGGGCCGGTCTAAAGACCTCACGTCAGTTGAAATCAAGGATCCGGATCTGTGTCCACGCTATGCCGC
>JAICGZ010000147.1 GCA_025922875.1 Pyrinomonadaceae bacterium | reverse complement strand
TTCATTTCAGGCGCAATCGGTGCGCTCATTTACAATGCCCTCGCCGGAATTATTGGCGGCATCAAGTTTGAGCTCGAGGGTGTGCAACAGGAATATGCGCCTCCGCCTCCGCCGCATCAATGGGCGCCGAACCAGTATGCTGCGCAGTAGATGACTGAACGTTTCGAGGTTGAGGTGGAGCGAATTCTTCCCGGCGGTATGGGGTTGGCCCATGCCGGCGGGAAGACTGTTTTTGTATCGCTTGCAGCGCCCGGGGATCGCGTTCGCGTGCGCGTAGATCGCCGGCAGGGCGACGTCTTGTTTGCTTCGATTGAAGAGATCCTCACGCCGTCGCCGGTCAGAGTTGAACCACCTTGTCCGTACTTCGGCCGCTGCGGTGGCTGTGACTTTCAGCAGCTTCCGTACGAAGTTCAGCTCGCTACCAAAGCTGACATGATTCGCGACTGTCTTCGCCGCATCGGGCGTCTGGAAAATATTCCCGACTTCGTTGTCACGGGTTCACCAGACAACTGGCGTTATCGGATGCGAGCGACCTGGCAGATCGATCAGGAAGAGCGGACGATTGGTTACTACGAACGCGGTTCGAGGCGTGTTTGCGATGTAGCTGATTGCGCGGTGTTATTGCCGGAGTTGCAGGAAAAACTGGAGCAGGTGCGCGCCACGGAGTGGAACCGGTTTCCACGCGGGTTGAAGCACCTGGACGTGGTTGCGGGTGAGAATGGAGTATCGTTCGCCCCGCCTTTTGCTGAGTTCGACACTCGCGAGTTGATGTTGACGATCAGAGGCGAAGTCTACAACTACAATGCTGAGGCGTTCTTCCAGATCAACCCTTCATTGCTGGGACCGCTAATCGACTTTGCGTTGGGAGATGCGTCTGGCGAAACCGTGCTGGATCTTTATTGCGGTGTTGGTCTGTTCACACTGCCGTTATCACGTCGCTTTAAAAAGGTGATCGGAGTGGAAGCGAATTCGTCCGCTGCTCGCTTTGCACGTCGGAATCTTCAGCGGGCAGGTTTAACCAACGCGCGCGTGATCACTGCGACTGTTACTGATTGGTTCAGGAGTGATGGAACTGGACCAGTGGATTTTATACTGCTCGATCCACCACGCGCGGGTGCTGAGTCGGCAGTGATTAAAGGCATCCTCGATCTGGGTCCGGCAGAGATTTCTTACGTCTCGTGCGATCCGGCGACGCTCGCGCGCGACCTCAAAAAGCTTGTGGGCAGTTACACGATCACTTCCATCAGGGGTTTCGATCTGTTTCCGCAGACACACCACGTCGAAACGGTCGTGCGTTTGCGAAAACAATAGAGACAGGGTTACTGTAAATCTTGTCAGACATTACTCACGGCAATGAATCCTCACCGAAGTCTGTTCAGTCAGCATCCTCTTGCTCAACTCGCGACCGCGTTCGCGCTCGGTATCTGTGCAGCAAACTACTTTCCTACCAGACTGAGTTTTTCATTGGCCGCATGCGCCGTGTGTTCCGTGATGTCGTTGATCCTTGTATTGAAGAGGCATGTGTCGATAGCGGGAGGGGCTTTGTTGATGGCTCTTTTCTTTGCCGGAGACACACTTGCGCTGCTGGAAAAACGCAAGCCGCAGAGTAGTGTGATTGAAGGTCAGCTGTTGACACTAACGGGCGTGTTGGATGGCCCACCGGAGTTCGCTCGCGATCGTCTCTACTTATCAGTACAAGTGGAACATGGCCCGGGGAAACGAGTGTGGTTGCTCGCGCCGTTTCGAAATGTCGAGACAGAGCACTATTACCGAAATCTTCAACTTCGTTACGGCACCCGTATCCGCGTCACCACGACTCTCGATCGCACCGGTAACTATCGCAATCCCGGCGTCTCGCTACTTTCTGAATACCTCGATCGCAGAGACTACGACGCCACCGGCATCATCAAGAGCCCGGCTGCAATCGCACGCCTCGACGACACGCAAGTCTTCCGCCTTTTGGCGTGGCTCTACGATTGGCGCGAGCGCCTGCAACGCGAAATCGACGCGCGATTCACACCCGAAACCGCAGGCGTTTTAGACGCGGCGTTGCTTGGCAATCGTTATAACTTGTCACGCGCTGCTGCTGAACGTTTTCGCGAAGGCGGCACTTTTCACGTTCTTGTCATCAGTGGGTTACACATCAGCTTCATCGGCGGAATAGTCTTTCTCACTGTGCGCCGTCTGACGAAAAGGCGAATCGTGCAATTCGCATTGCCTGCATTTGTAGTCTGGTCCTATTCGCTCGCGGTTGGGGCGGAAGCATCGGTGGTGCGTGCTGCTTTGATGTTCACGTTGGCAGGACTGGCGCCGATCGTGTTTCGCCACGCCACGTCGTTGAATGCACTGGGCGGCGCCGCCCTCGTCCTTCTGGTTCGCAGTCCCAAAGAGATCTTCGACCCTTCTTTTCAACTGACATTCTTGTCTGTCCTCGCGATTGTAGTAATAGCGTGGCCGCTGCTGCTCAAATTGTCGGCGATCGGCGCATGGTATCCGGCACGATCGTCACCCTATCCGCCGGTGTGTTCACGGGCACTAAAAACTCTGTGCGAGATCTTGTTTTGGCGCGAGCAGAAATGGCGACACGAACTGGCGCGCTCACCGCATCGCTACCGTCTCTTCAAAAGCCAGTGGGCCGGTGTGCTTGAGCGTTATCACGTGCAGCGCTGTTTGCGCTATGTCTTCGGCGCCATCCTCGTGTCTGCGAGCGTGCAAATCGTCTTGTTGCCGCAGATGATTGTTTATTTCCACCGGCTGTCGCTGATTTCGCTGCTACTGAACATCGTTGTCAGCGTTTTACTTGCAGCTTTGGTCGCGGTCGCCATGCTGGCGCTGCTGATTTCTCAGCTTAGCGCCGTGCTTTCAGCTCCATTATTCAGGCTGGCAGATGCAATCAACTGGTTGATGGTGCACAGCGTCGATCCATTTTCAAACTTTGGACTCGCTACCATTCGACTGCCGGAGTATTCGGGTCACGGCGCGCTCGTGTACGCGCTCTACTATCTTCCTTTGCTGCTGCTCGTCATCGCGCTTTCGCATTGGCGTCCACTCGCTTCGCCCGCGGATGCTCGGTGCAGACTGCACCAGTTCGTTCTCCCGTTGTGCATTGTCCAACTGCTATTGCTCGCAATTTTGATTCTGCATCCGCTGAGTAGTGGTCGGGCTGAGGGAAAACTTCGAATTGACTTTCTCGATGTGGGACAAGGCGATGCAGCACTCGTGACGATGCCTGATGGCACGACGGTGCTGGTCGATGGCGGGGGAAATACGATGGACACGAGCCGGAGGATTGGTGAAACAGTTGTCTCGGAGTACCTGTGGTGGCGTGGCCTGAGCGAGATCGACTACGTGCTTGCCACACACGCTGACACCGATCACATCGACGGGTTGAATGATGTACTCAAAAATTTTTCTGTTCGCGGTGCGCTCGTGGCACGCACTCCCGCTGACGATCCCGAGTTCACGAAGTTCGTCGCCACCCTGCGTAATAGTAAAGCTCACGTAGAAACCATCCAGGCGGGCGACACGATTCATTTTGGTGAAGTTGAAGTGAGCGTGTTATGGCCACCGGCCGGCAGCGAAGCCTCCAGCAACAACGATTCTGTTGTGCTGCGAATTCAGTTTGGCGAGCACTCAATCTTATTAACAGGCGACATCGAAAAGGCCGCCGAACGCTCTCTGCTTGCCTCGCAAAAACAACTGAAGGCCGACATCGTCAAAGTACCGCATCACGGCAGCAACACATCTTCGACAGACGCTTTCGTCCTTGCCACTAACCCAAGCTTCGCAGTTATTCCAGTGGGCCGCCAGTCAATGTTTGGTCATCCCCACAAAGACGTCGTCGAACGCTGGCAATCGAACGGCGCCACAGTGCTCACCACAGGCCACTCCGGAACGATCACCGTCGCCACAGACGGCAAACACCTAACCGTCAAAACCTTTATTGAGCCACAAAAAGGCACCAAATGAGAAAGCATTCCAAAGCGATCCTCCTTCAATCAGTCTTTGTGCTTTTGGTGCCTTTTTGTGGCTAATCTTATTTCGCGGCCGGAAAAGAGAAGCCGTACTTTTGCATGATGGCTTGTCCCTGTGGCCCACCGACAAAAGCAGCAAACGCTCTCGCGGCCTGCTCGTTCCTCGTGCTCTTCATGATCGCCATGCCCTGGTCCAGTGGCTGATGCAACTCTTCCGGAATCAGTGACCAGCGTCCGTTGCTCTGCACGCTCAACGACAACGCGACGATCGCAACCTCGACATTACCTGTTCCTGCATATTGAAGCGTCTGTCGAATGTTGTCGCCGTAAACCAGCTTCGGTTTCACCCTTTCCCAAACGCCTGCACTCTCGAGTGCCTGGCGCGCAGCGAGACCGTATGGAGCATGATCCGGATTCGCGATGGCAACGCGTGTGACTTCGGGCCGCGCGAGATCATCGATCTTCTCGAGTCTGAGGTTAGTATCGTTCGGCGTCCATAAAGTGATGCGACCTCGCGCATAGATCGTCTTTGTGTCAGGGATGATCAGTCCCTTTTGTTCTAACTGATTGACGTAACTCACATTTGCCGCCGCAAACAGATCCATCGGCGCGCCATTTTCGATCTGCCGCGTGAGCAGGCCGGTAGAGCCGAAAACAAAAATGACTTTTGTGCTGTGACTGGATTCGAACGCGCGCTTGATCTCTTCAAACGCCGGCGTGAGATCGGAAGCAGCGGCGACAGTCAATTCCTGTGGGCTTGTCTCTGAGGGGTTGTCCTTGCACGCGGCGGCGGCACATACCAGCGTCGAGAGCAACGCCAGAAGCAACGCCAGCCGCGTCTCAAGTCGGAAAATCATTAGGCGTGTAAAGGTCTACTTGCGAACTACCCACCTTGTAAGTTCTTAAAACACCGAGCGGCGGCGCATAAACATGGACAGTGATGAGATCCTGACCACTTACGTCGGGATTACCAAGTTGATGAATATCGGGTATCTCGGCGCCCGTGATCGTACCCTTCGGACATTCGCGACCGGTGCCGTAACACAGGCCACGCTCTTTGTCGTACGCAAAGATCGTTTCCCACATGAGGCCCTGATGAACGCGGACTACTCCGTGAGAACCGTTGTGATCGTGAATCGGCGTTTTGTGGCCTGGGCGCCAGCAAATCACCAACATCTCGATCGCCTCATTGCGGAAAACTCGATGACGCCAGTAATTACCTTCTTTGAACCCGATGTAAGGCTGTAAATCCGGATCGGAGATCTCAGCGCTGGAAAGCCAGGAATTTATCTCTTCGAGCGCGGGAGGGCTGGTCTGGCTGTCCAGTATTTGAATCAGCTCCAAAAACGTTATGGAACTGCCATCGAGCGGTTTGGGAGTAATGGGAGTTTCGGTATTTAGCAGTGTCGACAAAACGATTTTGGGCTCCGAGGCAAGTCTTATATTCGGTTAGTGGTGTAGAGTCAAGCGTATCCACAAATTACACAGTTATTTGTGTGTTAATGAAGAAGGATCCTGAGGTCGCGGACGTTGGTGCCGGTGGGGCCGGTTAGGATGAGATCGTTGAGCCCGGCGAAGAAGCTGTAGGAATCGCTGCGGGCGAGGAAATCGGCGGGGTTGAGGCCGAGATTGCGGGCGCGGAGGATGGTGGTTTCGTCCGCGACGGCGCCGGCTGCGGGGCTGTTGCCGTCGATGCCGTCAGTGCCGGCGCTTAGCACAACTGTATGTTGACTCGCTTTGTCGAGACGCATCGCGCAGCGCAAGACAGTCTCGAGATTTCTGCCGCCAACTCCATCGCCTCGAACGGGACACGAAAACTCACCGCCTGAGATCACGGCGACCTTGTTTTCAACAGGTTGAGCCGACAGCGTTGAGAGAAGAAGATTGCAGCCTTCCTCGATCGGCTGCTCGCAAATGTGCTGCGGCGTGATGCAATCGAAGCCGAGTTCTTGTGCCTTGTTACGCGCTGCTGTAACCGCGCTCCAGTTGTCCAGGATTACTTCATAAGAGCCGTTGATCGCGGTCGTCGCGTTTTTCGCTCGCTTTATGGCATTGATGATCGAGTGTGGTAGTACGGCGTCGAGATGATATTGCTCAACAACGTCGATGGCTTTCGGAGCATCTGGGGGTGTTGCGAGCGTTGGTCCTGAGGCAACACTGGCTTCATCGCCTCGGTTAGTGTCGGAAAGGATCAGGGTAATCAGCCGTGCGCGAGGTGCTCGTCGCGCCAGTGCTCCACCTTTCACTGCGGAGAAAGCGCGACGAACTGCATTCACTTCCGCGATACGTGCGCCGCATGCGACCAGGATTTCATTTGCGCGTTGAAGATCGGCGAGCGAGATTTCGTCGCTGATCGGCCACTCCATCATCGCCGAGCCGCCACCGGAGATCAGAAAAATTACGAGCGCTTCTTCATTGTTTGCACGGTCAAGCAAGGCTAACGCCGCACGCGCCGCTGCCAGGCTCTGGTCGTTTGGCAGTGGATGTCCACCAACAAAACTCTGCCACCTCATCGAATCGTGCCGCGATGTTGAAACGATCACGCCGGCAGTTAATCGATCATCGAGCGCGTCGTCGAGACCGAGAGCCATCGCGGTTGCTGCTTTGCCAATTGCGACTGAATAGATTGAACGAGTAGAGAGATCGACGTGAGTGATTGCCTGTTTGACGGCTATGCGAGGATCTACTGACGACAGCGCGTGATCGAAGATCGCGCGGGCGAGGTCGTTTTTTACAGGATTTACATGATTAGGCATGATTTACATGTAAATCCTGATAAATCATGTAAATCCTGTAACTAAACTTCCGCGGCGTTCATTTCGTCCCACTCGGCCACCATCTCATACGCACGACCAAGCACCGGCCGAGGACGCGAACCATCCGCCTGACCAATCAAGCCCTCACGCTCCATCATGTCGAGGATCGCGGCGGCACGGCCATAACCGATTCGCAGACGACGCTGCAACACCGAAGTCGAAGCCCGCTTCATCTCAACACAGATGCGCAACGCTTCTTCAAACAGCTCGTCATGATCGCCATCAGAGGTTTCAAGTCCCAGCGCTTCTTCTTCGGATTGGGTAATGCTCTCATCGTAGGCCGGTGGACCTTGCGCTTTGATGTGCGCGACGATGCGGCCAATCTCAGTCTCGTCGATGTACGCGCCGTGAACACGAATCAGGCGCGACGTGCCGGGCGGCAGGAACAGCATGTCGCCGCGACCGAGGAGTTGCTCGGCGCCGTTTGTATCGATGATCGTGCGTGAGTCGATCTTCGAAGACACGCGGAAAGAAATGCGGGAAGGGAAGTTTGCCTTAATCAATCCCGTGATCACGTCGACTGAGGGACGCTGCGTTGCCAAAACGAGGTGAATGCCAACCGCGCGCGCCATCTGCGCCAGCCTCGTGATCGACTCTTCGACTTCGCGACCGGAAGTCATCATCAGATCGGCGAGCTCGTCGATGATGATGACGATGTAAGGCAGCGGCTTCCACGGGTCGCCTTTCTCATCGTACTCCTTGATAAGGTTGCGGCGCATTATCTCGGTGTTGAAGCCGTCGATATTGCGCACTCCCCAACCGGCGAGATCCCGATACCGGCGTTCCATCTCAGCGACTGCCCATTTGAGCGAACGGGATGCGGCCTTTGGATCGACAATGATCGGTGTCGCGAGGTGTGGAATATCTTCGTAAAGACCCAGTTCGAGTCGCTTCGGATCGATTAGGATGAACTTAACCTCATCCGGTCGCGCGCGATAAAGAATAGAAACGATGAGCGCATTGACGCCGACCGACTTGCCTGCGCCTGTAGTTCCGGCGATCAGCAGGTGCGGCATCTTCGCGAGATCGGCGACGTAGTTGAGCCCGTCGATCGTTTTGCCGAGCGCGATGGTCAGTTTCGATCCTGACTCGCGAAACGGGCGCGACTCGATTACTTCGCGGAGAAATATCGTTTCACGACGTGGATTCGGCACTTCAATACCGACGTGCGGCTTGCCGGGCATGCGGTCGATGCGAATCGACTCCGCCTTCAGCGCGAGGCACAGATCGTCAACCAGCGACACGACGCGTGAATACTTCACGCCCGGGTCAGGTTTGAATTCGTAAGTTGTGACCACTGGTCCCGGGCAGATGTGTTTGATTTGCCCGGTGACATTAAACTCTTTGCATTTTTCAGCGAGTCGTGTGGCGAGACCGAGCAGTTCAGTGTCAGCCTGCTCGCTGTGCGGCGGGGCTTCGTTCAGGAACTCGAGCGGCGGCAAACTGTAATCGCTGTAGTTAACACGGCGTGCTGCGTCGAAAGGCAACTTGCCCGTAGCCGGCGCTTCGGTTTTGACGCGCACAACGGAAGCGTCCCGCACCATCTCTTCCAGGTCATCCTCGTCAGAAACAGCCACGTCGGGATTAGGAAAGATCGAACGCTTACCTGATCGACCGGTGACTACCGTCGCCGGTGGCGGTGTCACGGCAACACCCGCGCCCGCAGCACTCGCGCTTGCGGCGATGGCAGTAGTGGCCTGCGGTTGGTGTTTTGTTTCCGTGCGTATGACGGCCGGTGCAGTCTCCGGCGCAACCGGCGCTTTCATGAAATCGGCAACGCGCTCGGCGGGACTTAAATTCAACGTCTGCTTCAGCGCGTTTCGTGCGGCCTCGCGTTCGGCTTTGATCGCGGCCTTCGTCTCCTTACGCAGCTTCGCCCGCTCGATCCGTTGCAGCCGCCAGGCTCTGAATCGTTCCGGAAGCTTGCCGACAAAAGCGAAGCGCGTGCCCACAGCGTTCACGATGATTTCGTAGAGTCGAACGAACGAGAAGTTTGTCGCAAGCAATAAGCCGGTCGCAGCGATTGCAACCAACAGTACAGTTGCACCAACATTACTCAGCCCGCTTGCCAATCCCTGCGCGACAACAGCGCCCAACAGCCCACCCGGTTGCACACTCGCATCGAACAGCGGGCGAATTTGTGAGATCGATAGCAGCGCTGACGCCGCCACTACCAGCACTATCAAGCCAACGATTCGGGTCCATGGGCTGTGAATGACGTTCGTCTGGAACCGCCGCCACGCCGCGGCGAATAACAGCAGCGGCAATAGGTATGCGGCAAGACCGATGAACTGAAAAGCCGTCGCAGCTACATTCGCGCCAATCGAACCGGCCCAATTCTGCGTTTCGGTCTGACCGGCCGAGTTCCACGATGGATCGTTCGGATAGAACGCCGCGGAGACGAGGCAGAGCGCGAGCAGCAATCCCAACGCGATAAAGATAATCGCGAGTATCTCGTTGCTACGACCAGCGCGTGGAAGGATGATGCGCGGCTTCTCTTCTATGTGTGTAGTAGTCGCCATGAAAACTCCCAACTCAAACTGCAAGACCTTATGCGGCCTTGCGTGCGAGCAAGTAGGCTTTGATGAAGTCGTCGATGTCTCCGCCGAGCACTGCCTCGACGTTACCTCGTTCCAGCTTAGTGCGAGTGTCTTTTACCAGCTGATAGGGCGCCAGCACGTAACTTCTTATCTGCGAGCCGAATGAAATATCGGCCTTGTTGGCTTCGAGTTCGGCAGTCTCAGCGCGCCGCCGTTCCAGCTCGAGTTCATAAAGACGTGAGCGCAGCACCTGCATGGCGACGGCTCGATTTTGATGTTGTGAACGCTGGTTTTGACAGGATACGACGATCCCGGTAGGTATGTGGGTAATGCGAACTGCTGAATCGGTAGTGTTGATATGTTGTCCGCCCGCGCCGGTAGCGCGATAGGTATCGACACGCAAATCTTTGTCGTTGATCTCGACTTCGATGTCCTCGTCAATCTCCGGATAAACAAATAAAGAGGCGAAAGACGTATGTCGCCTTGCCGCTTGATCAAAAGGAGAGATACGGACCAACCGGTGCACTCCGGCTTCGGCAGCCAAAAGCCCGTAGGCGTATTCGCCTTCAACTCTGAACGTTACACTCTTCAGACCAGCTTCCTCGCCTGGTTGATACTCGAGCACTTCGGCTTTGAATTCGCGCTGCTCGGCCCACTTGAGATACATGCGCAGCAGCATCTCGGCCCAATCCTGCGATTCGGTGCCACCCGCACCCGGATGAATCGTGCAAATAGCATTACGACGATCGTTGTCGCCGGCCAAAAGCATTTCCGTCTCGGCCTGGCTCAAATCGTGTTCGAGGCGTTCGATCAATGAATGAAGTTCTTTGATCGACGTCTCATCTTCCTCAGCAAACTCAAAGAGCACCTCCGCGTCGGCGATCTGCGATTCGAAGTGTTCCTGGCGTTCTATCTTCTTCTCAAGACGACTACGATCTTGCAGCGACTTCTGCGCGGCTACCTGATCGTTCCAGAAATCAGGCGCGGAGGCCTGCGCTTCGATCTTGTTCAATTCCTCGCGACGTGCCGGGACATCAAAGAAACCTCCCGAGCTGTTCAACGCGCGCGCGTAAGACGTCAAATGAGGTCCGCAGTTCCTGAATCGATAAGTCGGTCATATTTATTTGCCACGGATTTCACGGATAAATACGGATTAATCCGTCTTCATCCGTGTTATCTGTGGTTCACCCTTCCAAAAAAGATTGCACTGACAATCAGAAACGTGATCGCCGTGCAAAGATAAACAAACAAGTCACCATACCTGGTGTAAAAAGTCGTGATTACCGTCGACCGGTTCACACTCCAATTTCGAACGTCTACCTCGAATCCTCCGGTCTGCTGCTGAAGTACGCCGTCAGCGCTAATGAACGCTGACAATCCCGTATTCGTAACTCGCAGCAAGGGCCGGCCATTCTCAACTGCGCGAAACACCGCGTTCGCAAGATGCTGTCGCATCACTGCCGTCGGTCCGAGATAACCGTCGTTCGAGATATTGATCAGCACGTCAGCGCCTTCGTTCGCCATCGTGCGAGCGATCCACGGATAGGCCGACTCGATGCATATGAAGACGCCCGCGCGACCCTCTCCAAATGGCATCAACGTGTAGTTGCCGCCGGGAGTGAAGTCACCGACGATCCCGGTTATCAAAGAAGCTCCCGGTAACCATTGTGGGAGCGGGACATATTCGCCAAACGGCATCAGGCGAATCTTATCATACTGAGAGATCAGGTGGCCCTCTTCATTTACGAGCAGTGCTGAATTGAATGAACCATTCGCGGGAGCAGCTTCGAGTGAGTTGAAGAGCAGCGACGTGTGGTTCCGTTTAGTAAAGTCTGCGACTAACTCTTGAAACGCTCTGGTGGAACCATACGTGAAGTTCATCGGCGACTCGGGCCAGATCACCAGCCGAGGCAACTTGTCGTCAGGAAGCGACTGCAGACCCTTAGTGCTGAGTAAGAGATGTCGCTCGAGAAGTTCCTTTAGTTCGGCTGGAGTTTTGACCATCGTCATCGGCACATTTGGTTGTATGGCCACGACGTTTACAGCCAATTCATCCGGGGTAGGCCGGGTGGATGCCGCGTGAGGTGACAATAGAAGTGCAAGTCCGACGAGCGCTGCTAGCGACAGCGCTGCGGCAATGGTCCACCTTGTTCTTTTGATCGTTAGCAGCGCGACTGCTGAGTTGATCGATACAATTAGAAAACTGACGGCATAAACTCCACCCCAGTTCGCAGCCTGGATCAAAAATGGATTGTAGGCTTGCGAGTAACCGATCGCGTTCCAGAGCTGTCCCGTCACACTTAATCGAATGAACTCGAGGGCGGTCCAGAACACTGGAGCGAGCAGTAGCGCGATGTGACCCCATTTCTGAATGGCGAGCGCAAACAGTAAAGCGAAGAGTCCGGGAAAGACACCGACGACGAGTGCGCCGGGAATCAGTAATACATAGGCCAGGAGAGTAGGCAGCCCACCGTAATGAATCATTGAGTAAGTGAGCCAGTAACATGAAACGTAGAAGAAAACTGACCCTGCCGCCCAGCCGAGGATGAACGCGCTTCTTGGGGAAGGACGGCGCGCGATAGCCACAAGGAGCGGCACCAGGGCGATCCACGCGAGGTAGTAAAGCTCGAAATTCGGAAACGAGAATATGAGGAGCAGTGTGGTCGCGCCCGCCGCAGCCCACTCAGAACGACGAAAAACTACTTGCCGCATGCGGGAGGAGTTTATCAAACTTATCCGTGTAATCTGTGTTCATCCGCGGCAGAAAATATTTTTTCCACAACGGATCACGCCTGATTGAAACGCGTCAATTCGCCGAATTTTGATGCAAAAAGACAGAAAGCGTCACTGTCAGAGTGACAAATTTCGTCTCTCTAACAAGTAGTTGGAATCTCAAAAAGGTAGCTTTAAAAGCGGGAGAACCCAGTCATCACTGACTGGGTCCACGTTTCGGGGGGAAGCACTGAAGGAACGCTCGGAAGGTAGCTGGCGCAGCGGCAGGCGGCGCTCAGAGGGATGTTGGCGGCGGGGGCACGGTCAACGTTTTTCGTCTTTTCCGTGTCGTGCCGCGAATCTCTTGAGCACACGCTATGCCACAAAACATTGCCAATTGCCGATTGCCAATTGCCGATTGATGAATCCTGACCCACTACTCAAGGCCGGCGCATGTTCTCAAATCGGCAATCGGCAATGACTCAGTTTCCCATCGTCACCTGACGTTGCAGAGCGATCGCTTCCTGGTTATTCGGATCGATGGTGATGGCGCTGAGTGCGTACTTTCGAGCCTCGCCTCTGTCACCACGTTCGAGAAAAATTCTACCCAAAAGAATATGCGCGTCGATCAGTTTCGAATCCCAGAAGATCGCCGTTTTCAACGCGGCTATCGCAGCTTCTTGATCGCTGCGCCGAAGATTGATCCGGCCGCTCAGCAGATATGCTTCTGCGTTTGTCGGTTCGATCATCACGACGCGATGCAGTTCCGGCAATGCTTCCTCGTCGCGTCCGGCTTGGTAGAGATCACGAGCTTTGATCAACAAGTCCTGCGTGGCTGAGCTCGGCGAGCCTGCCTCCGCGGTCATGCGCTTCTCGCGGTCCAGGCCAAACACTTCTTCACGGTTCAGCACGTCGCGCATACGTAAGGTGACACCGCTTGTCGTTTGCGACTTCTGCCACTCAGTTTCCCATTTAGCATAAGCATTTCGCAGGTAGCGGCGCGCCATGTCGTCGGCGGCTGTCGCGGCCTCAGTCTTCCCAAGTTTCGCCAGCGATTTTGCAAACAGGAAATACGCTTGTCCGTCCTGCTGATCGGAAGTTATCACTGGACGAAAGTGCTCGGCGGCTTCGGAGAACTTACCGGCCAAAAATAACGCATAGCCGTAGTTGAAGTGGACCATCTGATCCGCCGGCGCCGACTCTGAAGCACGTGCAAGAAAATCCGTGCCCTGGGCCAATAAGCGTTTGCGTTCGGCGTCGTTCTTGTTCTCTCTCGCTGCCTGCACTGCCACGGCGCCGGCGTTGTTGTAAACGCCGATCAGCGGCAGATCACTCGAGAGGGGAACAACGGTGGCTAATGCGCGTCCGTAGTCGCCGAGCTTTGTATAACCGAGACTCGCATAGAATGCGGCTTCGGCGTAATGCGGTTCTTTCTTCTGGATTTTTGAGAAATATTCGGTGGCGTCTTTCCAATTTCCGAGACTCATGTAACCGCGGCCCAGCTCGAACGCCGCTTGCGGATAGACTGCGCCACCCAACGAATCGGCGTAGAAACGTAACGCGTTCTTTAAATAGTTCGCGCGCAATTCCTCGCGCAGCGGCAACTGAACTGCCTTAACGTATGCTTCAAACGCCTTCTGCGGGATCTTAGTCGCTTCCTGAACTATCTGATTTTGCGAGTAAGGCAGCGCCTTGTCGCGTTGATAGAGAATCTGGTACGCCAGCCGGCCGTGAATGTCCTGGAGCGTTGTTAGCGGGCCGCCGTAATCAAACTGCCGTGTGGCCCAACCGCCGTCCATCACTTCGCCCAGAGTCCGGCCTTCGTTGACTTTGATCACGCGTGAAGTGACCTGAACGTAACCGTCGGCTGGGGTCTTGTCGGTGTTGTTGTTTGCAGCAGGCGGAGTAACGGAATAATTTCCGACGACGATCATCGTTGCTTTTGCCTGGCGCGCGAGTTTGATGGCTGTTGCTCGGGAGGGAATTACAGTCTCGGGCAAGCGCAAGCGCTGGTAGGCGAGCTCGCGCTCAGCACTGGTCACGACGACCAAACCGGGCTTGTTGAGTAGTTCCGCGAGGGCGTCGGCGAAGCTTTCCCCGACCCAGTTGTATTCCGCGCGATTGGAGGTGTTTTCAAACGGCAGCACCATCACCACATCGGCGCTCGGGTTCTGCGCCTGGGCGGGTGAAAACGCCGGAAAAGCAATAGTGGTTAGTAAAAGTGCGAAGATTAATTTCAAGCTTATCAACCTCATGAATCGGAGTCTAAACCACTAAGACACGCAGACACAAAGGCAAAGTTGCTTAAGAATTGTGCCTTCCAACTGTAGGGGCGGCCCTCCGTGGCCGCCCCTCGTTTATATGCGCATTCTTCGTGAGAGGGGCGGCCACGGGAGGGCCGCCCCTACAATTGCGCCCCTAGAGATTTACCTTCGGGCGGCTTGTGTGGACAGGTTGCAGAGATTACGCCAGCATGGATTCAACGAAGGACCGTACGCTTTCCGCATCGTTCCCTAATTCCGCGTAAAGAAGATCGCGTTGTGCTGCGTCGAGGGCGTGTACCAGCCGGAACGTTGTGGCCATTTCGATTAGGGCGCTTTGTTTCAACTCTTCGGTTATTGCTGGACTCTCGACGAAAGGTGATGCGATTCTCCGCACCGCGAGCACATCCTGCGCGGCTGCGGGCCAGTGTTGTAAGTTGAGCAGAGTCACCAAACGATAGCGCAGCGTTGTCAGCAGGTCGGGGGCAATCCAGAACATGCCCAGATTCTCGAAACAGAGGCGTCTTAGCTGTACGGCCGCTTCGTAGCTGTCTAGGCTTGATTCCCACTGTTTCAGCTTTTCCAGGAGCAGGCCTTTATTCATGTAAGCTGTCGCCAGGTCATTGGCCAGATGCGTTTGCTGCTCGCGGTTCACGAGCGGCTCCCAAATGGCGATCGCTTTGTCGTACTCCTCCAGCGCCTCGGTTAACTGCTGAAGGCTCTGAAGCGCGTTGCCCTTGTTCGTATAAGCCATCGCCAAAGATTTGGCCAGATGGCTTTGGTGCTCGAGGTGGACGAGTCGCTCCCGAATCGCGATCGCTTTGTCATACTCGGTCAGCGCCTCCGTTAACCGCTGCAAGCTCCGAAGCGCCGCGCCCTTATTCATGTAAGCCATCGCCAGGTCGTTGGCCAGATGCTTTTGCTTCTCACCTTGGACGAGCGACTCCCGAATCGCGATCGCTTTGTCGTACTCGGCCAGCGCCTCCGTTAACTGGTGCAAGTTATGAAGCGCGTTGCCCTTATTCATGTACGCCATCGCCAGTGCGTTGGCCAGATGCGTTTGCTGCTCGCCTTGGACGAGCCGCTCAAGGATAGTGATCGCTTTGTCGTATTCGGCGAGCGCCTCCGTTAACCGCTGCAAGTTCCGAAGCGCTGCGCCCTTGTTTATTAGCATCGCAGCGTAATCATTTAGCAAGCGGGTGCGATTCAAGATCTGGACAAGATGCGCGTAAAGCGCTTCCGCGCAAGTAAACAGTTCCACTGCGTATGAGAAGCGGTTCTTATTGTAGACAGCGTCGGCCCGTTTCCAGCATTCGCCCGCGGCGGCTTCGAAGAGTTGCTCTGTCCCAGAAAGCGTTGTGAAGAATTCGTTCTGACAGATTACCGGGTGCAAGGCATATAGATTGATTTCGAAAGGATCGTTCACGGACCGCGCATAACCGTCCGCGGATTCGGTGTGGGATACGAGCTTATTGCGTTCAAGGCGCGTCAGCGTTCGGTTCAGTTTGGGCTCATCCAGCAGGTGGGCCAGTGC
>JAICGZ010000146.1 GCA_025922875.1 Pyrinomonadaceae bacterium | reverse complement strand
TAGCCGAGCAATCACAACCTGAAAGCAGATCGCCGTTAGAAGAAAAGGAAACCGTTGTCGAGAGCAGACCATCACGCGACGCACAAAAGCCTTTCGTTAACACCTCATCCCGTTCACCTCAACCGTCGTTAGGTGAAGAAGCTGAGTTGCGGCAGCCGGTTGCAGCTCGACGGGGGCGCCGCCTTCCTGACGCTTCACAACCCGTAACAGATCAAGAAACTGGTCCGGCCAGGCCAGTCGCTGACGCGTCACGAAGAGACGCGGTAAAGATGCTCATACCGGAAGAGCCTCGGCGCGAATTCAAAGACCCCTTTGTTCCGGAACCACACCAGCTCACGCATACGCCCGCTCAGACGATCGAAACCATTGTCGAGAGAAGAGTGGAACGGGAAATCATCAAAGAGCATTCAACAGACCAGCCGGCGCTCAAGGAAGTACATTCTGTCGATCAACCAACCGGCCGATCGAAGCCAGCGCGCGAGCATGATGGCGCAGAAGAAAAACAGCCGTTGAAAGCTGAGGTCAAACAACCAAGGACGGCAAAAGAACAGACGATCGTCAAACCTCTGATCCAACAGAAACCGCCGCCTCGACGCGATTCACCACCGGTCTCGCGTGTGTTATCGCGCGCTGAGGCGAAACATTCCTCCAAACAGTCGCTGCCCCCAGTAATTCACGTGACGATCGGCCGGGTTGAGGTGCGAGCGACACCGCCAGCAGCCGGCAAACCTCGGGCTCCGCAACCAGTTGGACCAAAAATGAGTTTGGAGGATTACCTCCGCTCGCGGGGCGAAGGAAAATAAATGAGCAGCCCTCTTGCCATTGCTGCTGTGACCGCAGTGCTCAAAGACCTGCTGAACGACGGGCTCTTGAATCACGATCTTTCGTCGATAGGCAGCTTCACCGTCACTGCCCTGCCTCCTGATCGAATCTCGACAGGTCAGAACGAACCCAATCAACTGAATCTCTTCCTGTATCAGGTCACACCTAACCAGGGTTGGCGCAATGTCGGTTTGCCGTCGCGTGATGGCAATGGAGTTCGGCTGACAAATGCGCCGCTGGCGCTCGACCTGCACTACCTTCTCACTGCATACGGATCGCAGGATCTGAATGCTGAGGTTCTGCTTGGGTATTCGATGCAGTTGTTGCACGAGACACCGGTCCTAAGTCGCGCCCAACTCCGCACTGTTCTCGGCGCACCTTCGCTCGTCAATGGACAGATTTCGCCTCTGCCTTCCATTTTCGGTGCGCTCACTGCAATCGATTTGGCCGATCAGATTGAGTTAATCAAGGTCACTCCGGTGTACTTAACGACGGAAGAGTTATCGAAGATCTGGACCGCGATGCAGGCTCGATACCGGCCATCGATGGCCTACATGGCTTCGGTGGTTTTGATCCAGGCGGACCGCTTAGGTCAGGCGGCGCCTCCAGTGCTCAAACGCGGACCGGACGATACTGGACCGGTCGCGGTTCCGGCGCCTTTCCCGACACTGGCGGCCATCCGTCCCGCAGTTTCCGAGTTGTTACCGGCCATGCGTCTGGGCGACGACGTGCTAATCACGGGCTCACACCTGGACGACTCAGGTACGACAACGGTCGTCCTTGAAAACGTCAGGGGGCAGTTTACACGGGAGATTGGTCCCGTCATCGCCGAGTCGTCGACGAAGCTCACGATTCACATCCCGAGCATCCTCGAGGATGCGGATGCGATGCATGAGTGGGCGGTCGGTTTGTACAAGGTAATGCTCCGCGTCAGCCGGCCCAACCTTCCGCAATGGACTACCAATAGCGTTGCGATTGCGCTTGCTCCGCTAATCACAGTGACGCCGTTGAATGCGGCTCCCGGCAACGTCGCCCTGACCGTCACGTGTCAACCACGGTTGCTGCCGGAGCAGGAGCAACAGGTCAGTTTAATCTTTGGGTCGCGGAATGTTTTGCCAACGCTGGTAACTCAAGGTGGTCCAAACGACCCCACGACTTTGGACTTCACGGTTCCCAACGTAGTGGCGGGCGAATATCTGGTGCGTTTGCGTGTAGATGGTATCGATAGCCTCCCGCTCGCTATCACGGGTTCGCCACCTGTGTTCAATTTTGATCCACAACAGAGAGTGACCGTAGCTTGATCATGGAAGCGTGGCTGGAACAAAACAACCGATATCTCGAAGCTTCGCTTCAGTGGTTGCGACTGCGCCTGGAGAAGCTTGTTTCGGAACAGTCAGCGCAGCTTAGTTTGCCTGTGTCTTCAGCCAGTGACTCCTCATCGACTCAGAAGCAGAGTCGACTGTCGAAGTGGATGAAAACGACTTCCACGACACAAAAGGAAGTGCGGTTGCTGCCGGCAGGAGTGCCACCTTCAATCGACGAGCGAATTGGCGCCGCCGCCAATGAGCGTGAAGCCGCGAGCAACATGGATCCACCACCGGCATTGCTGCTGCTGGCTAATGGATGCGGTCTCTCACCATTTGAACGAGACACGCTCCTGCTATGCGCAGCCCAGGAGTTTGATCCTGCGTTCGGTGCACTGTGTGCCGAGGCACAGGGTTGTGAATCTCGTAATTACCCAACTTTTAGTCTTGCCCTGACCCTATTTGACGATCCGCGCTGGGATGCGCTCTCCGCGCATCGACCACTTCGCTATGCACGCTTGCTGGAAATAAGCCAGCCTGGCGCGATGGCTTTGACCCTGAGTGCGTTACGCGCGGACGAGCGAATCGTCAACTTCCTCAAAGGGTTGAATGTGCTCGACGATCGTCTGGCGCCGCTGGTCAATCTCTTGAGTTGGGACGAAGGTGTCGCGCTTTCACCATCACAGGGCGCAGTGGTGGATTCGATCGTTCAACGGCTGAGTCGCATGCCGAGCGAATCAAGTCTCCCCGTTGTGCAACTGGTTGGCGTTGACGCTGGTAGCCGCTTATTCGTGGCGGGTCGAGTTTGTGAGCTGACGAATCGTCGACTCTATTCACTGAACATTGAGTCGTTACCTTCACAGTTGACTGAGCTGGAGACGTTCGTGCGCTTGTGGCAGCGTGAAAGTGTGTTACTGCCGGTTGCTCTCTATGTTGACACCGATCATGGCGAGAACGTCTCAGCCGAAACTTCAGCCGCGTTGCTCAAACTGTTATCACGTCCGGTAGGGATGGTCCTGGTTGGTGTACGCGAAACGCCGCTGAAGATCGCCGGGCCGAACTTCCCCGTAGACGTTGAAATGCCTTCCGGTTCTGAACAATGTGACGAATGGACCACAACCTTACAAGCGGTGGCGCCGGAGTTGCCGGCAGGCGAGTGGGCGCAGTTGCTGGCAGGTCAGTTCAATCTGAATTTGAACGACATTCACGAAGCGGCGTCGATGTCGGTGCAAGCACTCGGCGAAGATGACGACCTAGAAGCCAGGCTCTGGAGCACTTGCCGCGACCTCGCCAGACCACGACTCGATTCGCTCGCGCAACGTTTGGAGCCAAAAGCAACCTGGGATGATCTGGTGTTGCCGGAGGAGCAAGCCGGTCTGCTGCGACAAATCGTTGGCCAGGTGAGAGAGCGACACAAGGTTTACGACCAGTGGGGCTTTTCGCAGGTGATGAACCGTGGCTTCGGGATTAGTGCAATGTTCGTCGGCGAGAGTGGCACCGGCAAAACGATGGCGGCTGAAGTCATCGCCAACGATCTGAAGTTAAACCTGTACCGAATCGATCTGTCCGCCGTTGTTAACAAATACATCGGCGAAACGGAAAAGAATTTGCGCAAGCTCTTTGACGCCGCCGAACGCGGCGGTGCGATTCTCTTTTTCGACGAGGCTGATGCCTTGTTCGGAAAACGTAGCGAAGTCAAAGACAGCCATGATCGCTACGCCAACATCGAGATCAATTACCTGCTTCAGCGCATGGAAGCGTTCAGCGGGCTGGCGATACTCGCGACCAACATGAAAGCGGCGCTCGATACGGCGTTCATGCGTCGCCTGCGGTTCATAGTCAACCTGCCCTTCCCTGGAGTTAAGGAACGAAAACAGATTTGGCAGAGGGCACTACCGCCGCAAACACCGCAGCAAGATTTGGACTATGAACGGTTGGCGCGCCTCAACGTTACGGGCGGCAACATTCATACGATTGCGCTCAACGCGGCTTTTCTGGCTGCACAAAATGGACAGGCTGTGACAATGCCGCTGCTGCTCTCAGCAGCGCGTACCGAATTGCGAAAACTGGAGAAAGCTTTCAGCGAAGCGGAGTTCAGATGAACAACATCGACCCCTTAGAAAGTCAGGAAGTTGAACCAAAAAGTCACGGCGCTGTCACGTTGCACATCGAGCGGCTTGTGCTCGACGGCTTCCCCTATTCAGTGCATGATCGCGGGCAGTTACAGGAAGCCCTGCAACGAGAGCTCACTAACCTGGTTAATCGACATGGCGTTGGCAACTTGATTGGCGGTGGAATGACGCCGGCATTGCGAGCTGAAGGCATCCGCGCTTCTGCAGCAACATCGCCTGCGCACGTCGGCACAATGGTGGCCCATAGTGTATTCAACTCGCTGAGCCGGAAGTGATAGCGGTGGAGAAGTAATGATGAGAAGTATTACGAGCGAGGTAAAGAAGAGATCGATGGCTGTCCCTAATTTGATCGTAAGCCCGCGGCTCGGGACCGCGGATCGCTCGAAAAAGTGCGGCGGTTCGTCGCATGGAAGCTGCGGCTGCGACAAATGCAGCTCCAAAGCGCAAACCAAACTTCTCGTCAATCAGCCCGGGGATCGATTTGAACGAGAAGCCGACTCGATCGCCGACCAGGTAATGACAAGCGCGAGCTCATTTGACATGGACCACCAGGCCGGTGCGCGTCCCGGGCATTCGCCGTCAACTTCTACAAAACACAAATCAGTTCCCGCCGGCGGCCAACCGCTCGATGCACGGACGCGTTCATTCATGGAGTCGCGCTTCAACCACGATTTCAGCCAGGTGCGCGTGCACACCGGCGGGGCGGCCGCAACTTCAGCGCTCGATTACAACTCAAAGGCATTTACGCTGGGCCATGACGTGGTGTTTGGCGCCGGTCAGTACACGCCACAGTCAACGACCGGACTCAAGCTGCTGGCTCACGAATTGACCCACGTGATTCAGCAGAACGGCGGCGGCGTTTCGTCGCCTATGGTCCAACGTAAGGATGGTGGTCCGTTGCCGGTGGTGGTGGTGAGCGGGCCCGGCGCCATCGCAAACGTTCCGGAAGACGCAGCGGAGAAAAACATTCGCGAGTCGGGCGAAAAGGCCGAGAAAGCAGGGTCGCTTCGCTTCTATCCGACCTCCGGCTATCCCGACTTCGTTAAGAACGCCCACAAGGAAATAAAAGAAAAGGAGTGTGCTTCAAAGGTATTGATCAATGGTCATGGCGGCTCTGATGAAAATTCCGCCTGGATGACGATGGGTTCGAGCACAGACCCGGCCGGACGGTCCTTTGGCACCACTGACATCGGAAACAACGCGGGCACGCTCGTTGGCGACGACGTCTTCAAGAATTTCAAGTTCTGCAGTCCATGCGAGGTCTGGCTCGGCGGTTGTAATTTCGCCGCCACCAAGCCCGGAAAAGATTTCATGCAGGCAGTGGCAAACAACACGGGGTGCATAACGAAGGCTTACGCAACCACCGTTACCACGAACCCCAAAACCGGTTGGATTGAACCGGCCGAGGGTGGAGGAAAGAAAAAGAAGGTCGCTCCGGCGACTCACTAGGGAAACATTATGTCGGCCGCACATTTGAAGGCTGGAATGACGGGCGCTGAAATTGAAGCGCTGCTGGGAACACCGAGCGAGGTCAGGTATCTGCAAAACTCGTTTCGACCTCGCCACGCCAACGAAGGTCCAGCCGACTATCAGAAAGCGTTGCAGGACTGGCAAGAGAATACGACTGGAGAAATCTGGGTCTATCGACAACCACCGCTTTCGTTATCGCTGAGCAAGGCGGGCAAGCTTCTTAGTTGGAAGCAGGACTAGCAGATGGCAGCACGATCTCACGAGGGCAAACCAATCAGAGGCAACTCTCCCGCGGCCTCCGTGTTGCACCGTAACTTCGTCCCTGATGCCCTGAGTAATTCCGGACACCCGATCGATCGCGGCACGCGATCGTTCTTCGAGTCGCGCTTTGGTCATGACTTCAGTCACGTGCGAGTTCACACAGACCCCGTAGCTTCTGCATCCGCCGAGTCATTGAATGCGCAGGCCTACACAGTCAATCGACACATTCTTTTCGGCGCAGGAGAGTACAGTCCGGGCACAAGCAAAGGACGAGCGCTGCTAGCTCACGAACTGACTCACGTGCTGCAACAAACCGGCGGCTCGGGTGGGTCGATCTCTGAAGCACAGGCCGAACACGAAGCGGATCGAAATAGTGCGCGACTTGCAGCCGGTCGATCCTTCGCGGGGGCTTCACCTGTTCGAGCCGGACAAGTTCAGTGTCAGAAAGATAAGGAAAAGAAAGAGAAAGAAAAGAAGAAGCTGGTCGAGTCGGAGGTCAAGTTGGAACGCACCGGCAAGGAGCCGGGAAAAACAGGTGATCCGGTCAAAGACAGTTTCAAGGTTGAAGCTGAATTGACCGTGCCGATGCCTGGTGGTGGAGTTAGTTTTGGCGCCATCTCTTTCCTGGACGAACTCAAGTTGTCGGGCGAGGGTAGCTTTTTGGGTGACCCGTTGGGAGCGGAAGAATGGAAATCGAAAATCGCCCTCACGATGATGAAACTCGAACTCTCGAACCTGAAGAACAAAGAGGATGCAATAACACGAGGAAAGGTGAGCTTCGGCACCACGCTCACAGCGACAGGTGGGCCAACCTTAAAGTTCGATCCCTACGACGTCACCGGTTCTCTGGGCGTTCAGTTGCAATCGAAATTCAGTGCGACGACGGCCAACATAATTCCTTCCAAGTACGGAAAGTTGACGTTGGGCACATCGCTCTCCGCCACCGGCTCGGTGACTCAACCACTCGACGAAGGCGTCGCGAAACCCAAGATCGAAGGCAAAGCCGGCGTCAGCGCCAGTTACGAATCACCTGAAACAAGTCACCCGGCAGCGACGATCGGCGGACTGTTGGGAGACAAAGCCAAGTTCACCGCCGGCCTCGAGGGCGAAGCTGGCGGGTCTTACGTGCCGGAACTCGAAGGTGCAACTCCCGGCGCAACTCCAACACCTGCGACCTCCACCGGCAAGTTCGGCGGTGGCCTCAGTATCGGTCTGGCAGGCAAGCGCAAGAAAACTGAAATTTTCCTCAAGCTCAAGCTCTCCGGCAATGCCAACATAAATCACCAGGCGGGCATTGTAACTACGGAATCGAAGACCACTTTCGAAGGCTTCGGGGGTTTAACTACGGGGGTCAAGTTCTGAAAAACGAACGCTCGGCTGAGATTGTATGAAAGGAAAATCAGCAACTCAGGTAAACAACACGCCGGCGCAAGCAACAGCGCAAACGGCGCGTGGCGTCCTGCAGCGTAAATGCGCGTGCGGTCAGCACACGTTTGGCGAAAAGTGCTCCGCGTGCAGCAAGGACGAACCAACACTGAAGCGTTCCGCAATCAAGCACGAAGTCGGTCGTAACGCGACACAGCAACAAGTGCCGTCAATCGTGAGCGACGTGTTGCGTTCTCCCGGTCAGCCACTCAATACACGAACGCGTTCGTTTATGGAGTCGCGTTTCGGGCGCGACTTCAGTGGCGTACGCGTCCACACGGATGCGACCGCGGCACGATCCGCCCGTGCAGTCGGTGCGATGGCCTACACCCTCGGCAACGATATCGTGTTTGGCAGCGGCCGTTACTCACCGGAAACGCAGGAAGGCAAGAGCCTGTTGGCCCACGAGCTGACTCACGTCGCGCAAAATGGCGGCGTGCAAATGAGCCGTTCGACAAATGTCTCGATTGGACCTGAGCACGATCGTTACGAAGCGGAAGCCGATGAAAATGCTCGAGCCGTGGCGCGTGGAGACTCTGACTCGTTACGAGGAATCACATTTTCCGGCGAACCGGGTCGTTTGTCGCGAGCAACGATGACCGTCGGCTCCGCAACGGTAGAGATCGATTACGGCAATCTGATCAAGATTCCGGTAAAGGATTTCGAGTCGGCGATTGAGACGCGTTTCGCAAGTTGGTCCGGCAGTGCCGCCTCCACCATACACACTGAACTCACCGCGCTGAACGATACGGGCAAAGAGTGGGTGATGTTTGGTCTTGACCTGTTGGTGGATAACGACGTTCCTGGATTAGACAAGGTCGCCGCTGTCAAACGCTTGATCGCCTATGCGCCATCGGCAAAGAACCGAGTGCTAGGCGCCGACTTTACGAACTTTGCAAACGAGGCTTTGTCAGTTAGCGGGTGGTTTGAAAAAGCACTCACCTCGGGCCTGTCCAAACCTTCGACCGTCAGAACTTCTTTTGTCCAGCAGCGCCTGAATTTCGGCAGCGGTGGCGGTGGTGGTGGTACGTCATGTCCGACGACTCGCAGTGCCGCACTCGACGTCGCAAAGCTCAAGAGTGATATGCCGACGCAATTGGAAGCATACCTAAACAAGGTCGTGGTGATTTCAAATACGAAGAGTCAGTCCTTCTCGCCGTTGCAAAAAATCGGCGACGCAGTGCAGGAAAAGGCCCGCAGCTTCTACTCCCCATACGCAGATCGTTCTCGCGGCTCAGGTAACACGGTAGTGCAGCAATGGCAATACTCCGCGCACATGGTTTCGAGCCAGTCGCCGTCAGGCACACCCGGTACTGAGTTGCGCAAAGCGTATCTCGACAGCCGCGCACGGATCGTTGGTGACCAGGGATTATTCAACACTGTCAACTTCGATTCGCGTTGCTCCGCCGACAATACCGAGCTCGACAAAATCGTCACGCAGATGGAAACCGAGGCGAAAATTCAAGCACTCACCGATCCGATTCTGCGACAGAAGTCATACACGCAGCAGGATGTCTCGCCAAAGAAAGTTGTAATCAATCCGCAAGTTGAAGCGCAGACTGACGAATGTGACGCGCGCTGGCAGACAATCAGGACCATCTGCCACGAGTTGATGCACGTGATGGTGCACGACGACTTTCGCCGGGCTGAGAAGGGTCGCATGGTCATGCGCGAGGGTTGGCCTGAAGTGCTGGGCCACTACCTCTACCAGGACATCACTGGCGACTCCAAAATGAAAGCAAAGATGGAGGACGGCTTAACCAGCAAGCCTTGCTCCTCTGTTCCCGGTTCTACGATTGGTTATGGCGACGCGGGCAAGAAGGCGGAAGAGATTCGCATCGCCGTCAAAGACCCCGCTTTTCGGGCTGCGTTCTTTCTTGGTCAATTGGAGTTGGCGGCGATTCAACCGAAACTTTCAGTCGGCAGCAGCAATGATCCGTTGGAACACGAGGCGGATCGAGTCGCGGATCAAGCCGTTAGTTCAGGCCCACTTGATGCTCACGTCCCCCGGCCCAGTATTCACAGTTATAAAAATCCTGCCGCAACGGAACTTGAAGCCCCTGCGAGTGTGAGCCGCGTGCTCAGCGGTTCGGGCAGACCACTCGAGCCTGCAGTGCGGCGTGACATGGAAACGCGAATGGGCCACGACTTCTCACGCGTGCGGGTTCACTCCGACGACGCCGCGGGGCGATCAGCGCGTTCAATCAATGCCGAGGCCTACACGATGGGACACAACATCGTGTTTGGTCCCGGAAGATTTGCTCCTGCAACTCAAACCGGACGCCATCTGCTCGCGCACGAGTTGGCCCACGTGGTCCAACAATCCAACTCTCCGCTGGTGCAACGAAAATGTGGCAAGGATCTCGGTGTGCCCACCGTCGATTGCACGCCCAGCACTCAAGGCACAGTCGGCTGGCAGTTCCAGTTCAAAGTTGGCTGCGACGAATTGAAGCCGGGTGAAGAAGCCAATATCAAGAAGCTCAAGACCGGCAGCAGGCTACAGATTCATGGTTTCGCAAGTAAAGACGGGCCGGAGGAATTCAACGACGCCCTTTCATGTCACCGCGCCCATCGTATCGCCGAACTCGCACGTGCCGAACGAGCTGACTGTCCGATCGTCGGCATATTCAAACACGGTGAGAGTCCTAAGCTTCCGCCCGGCGCTACCCCCGACCTTAATCCACCAGACTTCTGGCGTAGTGTAACCGTTCAGGAAATCGCGCCGACGCCGGAATCAGGCGAGACCTGGTTGGATCCAACTTCGCTCATCAACCGCGGTTGGGACCTGCACGCGCGCGCTGCAAAAAACCCGACGGCTGCAAATCTGGATGCGGTTGATGCGCGTCGCGCCGGACTCAAAACGTGGCTCGAAAGCATCGCAAAAACTCTGGCGCCGGCAGGAGCGGAGTTAACGAGACGTAACCTGGATGATTATCGCCGGTTCTATGGCTCGGCGGAACGACTGTGGCAATCGATTGATACTCTCCTCGCCCTCCACAAGCACTCGGCCGCCGCCACAAACACACACAAAGGTTGGGCTTCAGGAAAAGGTGCCGACCAGGGTTCGGAGTTCCACGCTCAGACCATTCCGGCAGGAGCGAAGTATCACATCGATATTTTCGGCGAGGGCTTTTTCCCGGGTGCGGTCAATATTGGCATGGCGGAACGCACAAGCACCACTGGCGTCCACGATACCCGTGTTCCCAATCTAATCCATCGTAAGTTCTCGGGCTCCAAATCCAACAAGATACCGATCGCGGACAAAACTGCCGACCTCGTAACTTCTGAGAATGGCCCGATCGGACTTCCGGGTCTGGCTGAAGAGATCGCCCGGATCATCGCGCCGGGTGGAACCATCGTACTTGTCGGACCAGACAACGTTGAAGGTGACCACGATACGGTTGCGAAGGCAGTGGGTGGTACGGTCACTAAAAAGTTCAGAGGTACGAGTGTGCGCATCATTGAAACAACAATTGTTGCTCCCACTCCATAAGTTATGTCCTTTCGAGTAACACGCGGCGTTGACCGCCGACCAGTTCTGCTTCTGGAAAACGAAGCGCCGTATATCAAGGCGCTCGATGCTACACCGCCCGCGCGCGAGCCGGAGCTGGACCATGGCGTTTGGCTGATCCTGGCCTTTGCCGCCTGGAGTATTCCGGACATCGCGGCAATTGAGACCGCTTTGGAGGCAGCAAAACACTTCAACGGAAGAGTGAACCTGGGCCTGCGCCCCTTCGACGATTTTGAAGAGTTTGCCAACTGGAATCCGGGGACGGCGCCGACGAGCAGTCCTTATTGGATTTTGTTCAGGGACGGCGACAAATGGTGGGAGCACCAGGGACTCGCTACCGTCGACGTTCTTATCGACGCGATTGAAAGCACAGGTGGCGATCAAAAGGACGTTGTGAACTAAACCGGAGTGATTGGACCAACATTGCCATGAGCACATTTCCCGGATCACCAAAAATCTTGAAGGGCGGGATCGTCGTGCTTGATCCGCAAAGCAGTGCTGTGCTCCGCATCATCCCGCTGCAATACAACCCCGACACGCTGACCCGTAGTTTTCAAATTAAAGGCACCGGCGCGGAAAGCGGTGATCGCACTGAAGCGTTGCGACTAAAAGGTCCGCCGGTTGAGACGCTCAAAGTCGACGTGGAGATCGACGCTACGGATCAACTGGAGGTCGGCGACAGCCAGACCGTGCAAGCAGGTCTGCATCCGCTGCTCTCAGCGCTCGAAGGCTTGATCTATCCGACGAGTGGCAGTCTGCAAAGCAACAACGCCGCGGCCAGCGCGGGCAACATCGAAATCATCGCCGCAACTGCTCCGTTGACGGTGTTTGTGTTTGGACCAAAACGCATCGCGCCTGTGCGCATCACCGAGCTCACGATCACAGAGGAAGCTTTCGACGTCTCGTTAAATCCAATTCGCGCCAAGATCAGTTTGGGATTCAGAGTATTGACCGTCGACGACATCGCGTTCGCCGAAAGAGGTGGCGGTCTGTTCATGAGTTATCTGAAGGCCAAAGAACAATTGGCTTCACAAAGCAAATCAGGCGCGTTCGCCGCGCTTGGCATTGGCGGGTTGCCGTAAAGGACCACTATGGCCACATTCAATTTTCCGATCACCAGTCGTTACTACGGAATCGAAACGACGACGCTGAAAACGGTCGATGGCCGAACAGTGGCCTATCTCCGTCGTCGTTTTCTTCCGTCTCCAGATCGTTTCACCTTGCTGCTGGAACACTTCGTTACGGAAGGCGAACGTCTGGACAACATTACCGCGAGGTACATGGACGATCCGGAAGCGTTCTGGCGCATCGCCGATGCGAACGCAGCGATGCGACCTGAAGAGTTGACGGAGACCATTGGACGTCGTTTACGGATCACATTGCCCGAAGGAATTCCTGGAGCCGCGAATAATGCTTAAAGGTGTTCACCTCACGTTGATGATTGGACCACTGGTGCCGCTGCCGGCGCCTCAGTCGGTCGTCGACGCCGTGACCAGCATTCAGGTGACCAGCGGGAAAGACAAATCGGGCTTTCAAATTACGTTTGCCGTCAGCAAAGACTCCCCACTGTTGAAAACAATGTTGCCGGCCGGATATTTGGATCCGATGAGCACGCGCGTGGTCGTCGTCGTCACGATGGGCGGGTTACCTCATGTGATCATGGACGGAATCGTAACTCAACAGGAAGTCACGCCGAGCAACGACCCGGGACAATCCACACTCACGATTACGGGCGACGATCTGAGTGTGTTGATGGACGTGGTCCAAAAGATCATGCCGTATCCGGCGGTGCCGGAAATTGGTCAGGTTTATGCCGCACTGGCGCCTTATTTAATGTTCGGGATCGTTCCCCTCGCGATTCCTCCGATCATTCCGGTACTCAAGACACCGTTTACTCAATACGACAATCAGGTCATGGAAACAGACCTTCAGTACATCAAGGGCATCGCTCGCCGTTGTGGCTACGTCTTTTTTGTCAGGCCGGGGCCATTGCCGGGCCAGAGCGTCGCCTACTTCGGTCCGGACGTAGATCTACCCGTACCCCAACCCGCTTTGAGTGTGAACATGGATGCCCACACAAACGTCGAGTCGTTGAGTTTTTCCCTTGATGGGTTGGCGAAGAAAGTGCGCATCTTCACCGTCATGGATCCCATTACGAAAAAGATACCGATTCCGATTCCCGCCCCAAACATAAATGTCTTTAAACCGCCGTTAGGCGCGAGGCCGACACCACCAGCCAAGATCGAATTCGCTGACGACGTGGCCCAAATGAACCCTAACGAAGCTGCTCAGAGCATTCTCGCTTACTTCATGAATAACTCTGATGCAATCAGTGGAAGTGGAACGCTGGACGTCGTGCGTTACGGCCGTCCGCTGTATTCGAGGATGTTGGTAGGCGTCAGAGGAGCCGGACTGGCCTATGACGGAATGTATTACGTAAACAGCGTGACTCACAACATTAAGCGCGGCGAATACAAGCAGAACTTTACGCTTTCCCGCGATGGTCTGATCTCTCCAACCCCGAAGGTGCTGGTATGACGTCGAAAAAATACATGGGACTGTATCGCGGAACAGTCTTGCAAAACGTCGACCCGTTGCAATTGGGACGACTTCAGATCACCGTGCCTGACGTGATGAGCCTGTTGCCCACGACCTGGGCCGAGCCCTGTGTGCCGCTTGCTGGACCAACTGGACCACCGATGGGCGTTTACATGGTGCCGCCAATCGGCGCGGGAGTTTGGGTTGAGTTTGAACACGGGGATCCGAATCGCCCGGTTTGGGTGGGCTGCCGCTGGGGATTGCCCTCTGACATTCCCACCCTGGCGTTGTTGGGCAATCCCGCCGATCCCAACATCGTCATTCAATCGCTGCTTCAGCACACGATCATGATCAGCGACATGCCGCCCACACCGGTAACGGGCGGAATCATTCTCAAGAGCACAACCGGCGCGATGATCGTGGTCAACGACTCCGGAATTTACATCTCGAACGGCAAGGGCGCGATGATCACGATGGTCGGCACGGCCATCGATTTCAATGTCGGTGCACTGACGATTCTGAAGTAAAGGAGAAACTCGATGCCAGGTTTTCTGATGCACGTTGGCGCAGTGATGAGCTGCTTTCACCAGGCCGGGCAGGCAACGATCGCGCCGACGCAGCCGCGCGTGCTCGTCAACGGCCAACCTGTCGCCACTGTGGCGCCTCCGCCTACTCCGCTCGCGGCTGTGGCCGGTTGTCCTTTTCAGATTCCAGTTCCGGGCGGCACAAAGCCACAACCGTGCGTGACGATTCTGTGGTCCATGCCTTCGACTCGCTTTCTCGTGAACGGACTACCTGCCGCTTTGATACCCGCGCCGGGCATCGCGCCGGGCATCTGCCAGAGTGCCGAACAAATTCCGCAGGGAGCGCCGACGGTCAAGGTCGTGCAACCACGTGTCATTGGAAGTTGAAGATCATGGACATCAATTTTCCATTCAAGTTTGACGGCCGCGGACAGACGGCGACGGCCAACGAGAGTCAACACGTTCGCCAGATGATCGAGCAGTTGATCTTTACCAGTCCGGGTGAACGCGTTAACCGGCCGACCTTCGGCAGCGGGATTCTGCAATTGGTTTTTGCGCCGAACAGTCCGGAGCTGGCGGCCACTGTGCAATTCACTCTCGAGGCGGCTATTCAGCAGTGGCTCGGCGATGTGATCCGGGTTGAGAAACTCGAAGTAGTGGCCGAGGACTCAGCGCTGAATGTTTACCTTAGCTATTTCATTCTCCGCACCGGCGAGCAAGAGTCGCTGACTTTGACGCGGCCGATTTGATGTAGGGAGGAGCCGTGAGCCTTTGTTGCAAACAAGAAGACCGCCGCGATCAGGTCCGGCGCATGCAGGGTCTTAACGGCCTTGACTATGTTGAAGTGCTCGACGATCAGGAGACGATCCACGCGTACTTCCTCGGCAAACTTCCGCCCGAGTTGGAGCAGAACAAACCGGGCCTCGAACAGTACCTCCGCATTGAAGGAGGACAACGGATCACGGGCATCACGATCCTCGACATCGATCCCGTAGTCGATCCCGATCCCGAGCGCGACGATTTCCTCGTCATTAAGTTGGATAGTTTTGGCGACTTCTCCACCTACACGCTGCGCCTGACTGGAGTAGCGAACATCGATCCCCGTTACGACCGCGTTGAGTTTTCTTTCAAAGTTAACTGTCCGTCGGATCTCGATTGCGCACCCGCGTGCACCTGCGAGCCGGCTGTTTTTGCTGAACCCGAGATCAACTACCTGGCGAAGGATTACCAGAGCTTCCGTCAACTGATCCTTGATCGGTTAGCGATCCTGATGCCCCAGTGGAAAGAACGTCATGTGCCCGACATCGGCATCATGCTGGTAGAAGTGCTCGCCTATGCCGCCGACTATCTTAGCTACTACCAGGACGCTGTCGCGACAGAAGCATATCTCGACACTGCGCGCCAACGCATTTCGGTTCGCCGCCATGCCCGACTCGTCGACTATCTCCTGCACGAAGGATGTAATGCGCGCGCGTGGGTCTGTGTTGAAGTAAACGCCGACGTCGATCTCGATGCGTCGGACGTGGCCTTCATAACCACCACGGACGACGCTGTCGTGCGCGCCAGGATCGCCCTCAAATGGGAAGACCTGGCCAACGTACCGGCGGAAAACTATGAAGTGTTTGAGCCTCTGGTGGAAGACCGCTCGCTGCCGATCCGCTTGATTCCGGCACACAACAAGATCAACTTTTATACCTTCGGCGACGCTCTCTGCTGTCTCGAAACCGGAAGCACCTCCGCCACCCTTTGCGACACGTGGATCATTACTGAAGTGCCGGACACCAACGGCGATTCCGAATACGCAAAGCAAGCGTATAAAAATCCAAAAGGCCAGGGCGCTGACAAGAAGGCTCCGAAAACGAAAAAGAAAAAGGAACGAGCGCTGAAACTCAAACCCGGCGACGTCCTGATCTTCGAAGAAGTACTCGGACCAATCACAGGCCTGCGAGCAGACGCGGAT